>CAYQDZ010000048.1:11272-15610 GCA_964416375.1 uncultured Bacteroidales bacterium | reverse complement strand
TCATAGCATGAACAAAATTCACAAAATGAAATTTTCTCTCTATTTTTTTGTTTTCCTGGTCTTCCCATGCTGAATCAACAAGTGTTAAGTAATTTTTTACCTCTTCTTTGTCCAATGAAGGAATCCCTCCCTCACAGGGAATGCATTTTTTCTTCTTAAGATCCATAGCTGTTTCTTTGATAGCTTAACAACATTTTATCGATTGTGTTCTTTTCTGGTTCATTTGCGAGAACATCAGAAAAAAATTGTCATCCTGTAAAAATTAGCAGAAGTGAGTGGAATATTTCATTTCATGAATTGCATTCCCAGATAAAAACCATGAATGAAAATTTTACAATACGTGTTGAGAAAGAAATTTCATGATATATTTACAATAAATTAGCAATATTTTAGTTCGTTTTCTATAACCTTATTTAAATGAATTATGGAACCTGAATCAAACATTTCAAAACCAACTCTGCCACCTCCTCCCGAGAAAAAGGTGCCGATGTACCTCATTGCAATCGTAATAACACTTTCTGTTATTGCCATATTATTAGGTATTAAGTTGTTTACAGATACCAGAAAACACAATGAAAATTTACAATATGTTGAGGGTGAAAGATCCAAACTTGAAAAAGAACTCAATGGCCTCATTGTAATATATGACACCCTTAAAACGCAGAATGACTCCCTGGCTCAACAGCTTGGGGCCGAACAGGAAAGAATACGGAAATTATTGAAAAGGCAGGCATCAAGTACAACAAAGATCAAAATGTATCAAAGCGAGCTTGAAACACTGCGGAAAGTTATGAAAAGCTATATTGTGCAAATAGATTCATTGAATACGCGCAATCGTGAATTGACAGAAGAAAATGTACTGGTAAGGGGAGAACTTCAGCAAAAATCAACAGATTATGAAGAATTATCAAAAAAAACACATGAGCTTAGTGAAACTGTTAGATTTGCGCAAAAGCTAATTGCAACAGATATTGTTGCAGAAGGACTTAACAGTAGTTCCAAACCAAAAAATAAAATAAAAAAAATTGAAAAAATCAGGGTGTGTTTTATCATAAGAGAAAATGCTGTTGCCGAAGCAGGCAACAAAACCATATATCTGCGTATCAGCAGACCTGATGACATTGTGCTTTCTTCCCCCGATGGAGGTATTGTAGATTTTGATGATGAATCTTTGGCATATTCTGCCAAACGTGACCTCGATTACGCCAATACAGATATTGATCTGTGCGTCTTCTGGGATGCAAACGAACAATTAATTCCCGGTACTTACTCCATCAGTCTTTTCGCAGAAGGATACGAAATCGGTACAACAAAATTGGTGCTTAAATAATTGCGTTCACAGAGCAAATAACCTGAGCCGTTTCTCTATATGAAACGGCTTTTTTAATGAAGTTCAATCCACTTTCATTAATTCCGAAATAATATAATCGGCAATACATTTGCCCTCATCGCTTAAAAAATATTTTTCTCCGCTTTTTATTATTGATCCCCGCATAAGAAATTTTTCTACAGATTTTTTATATCCGGCAACATAATCCATTCCAAAATAATCATTCATGTAACCGGTATCAATCCCCTGGCTGGTGCGTAAAGATGTCATTAAGTACTCATTGTACGCCGTTTTTTTATCAATCTCTTCGTATTCATAATAGTCTTCCGAGTTATTCAGCATGGCACGACAATATTGAGTATTGTTCGAAACGTTCCACCTCCTTTGTTTCAGGTTGAATGAATGAGCTGATGGTCCGATACCTATAAAGGATTCTCTGTTCCAATAGCTTAGATTATGTCTTGAATGATAGCCTGACTTTGCAAAATTTGATATCTCGTAATGTGCATAATGATTCTCTTTGGCAAATTGCATTAACATCCTGAATTGTATCAGACTTTCTTCTTCATCAATTGGTTTTATTTTCCCTTTTTTCAAATGATAGGCAAATACTGTTTTAGATTCTATGGTAAGGTGATACGCTGATAAATGAGGAATTTTTAAAGTCCTGAATATTTCCAGGTTTTGCTGCCACATTTTCTTGTCCATCCCGGGAATGCCATAAATTAAATCAATATTAATGTTGTTAAATCCTTCTTTTTTTGAGCGAACAACCGATTCGTATGCAATTTCTGAGTTATGTTGACGGTTAAGGAATTTTAGAATGCTGTCGTTGAAAGATTGAATGCCAATGCTCAACCGGTTTATGATGGTATTATTTCGTAAAGCGGCCAAATAATCAGGCGACAAATCATCCGGGTTTGCTTCAAGTGTAATTTCGGCCTCAGGATTTACATTATAATTTTTCTGAATTAATGCAATCAAATTGTTTAACTCATTGGCTGATAATATTGAAGGGGTTCCTCCACCAAAATACAAAGTGTCAAATTGCAGGTTCGAATATTCATGTTTCCTGTTTGTTATTTCCCTTCTGATTGCATTAATCATTACATTTTTCTGTTTCAATGATACTGTGAAATGGAAATCACAATAGAAGCATTGCTTACGACAAAATGGTATATGAAGATAAAATCCGGCCATACTAAGTATTATGTATTATTTTCCTTCTATCCGGATCTTCGATTACCATACAATAAATGAATGCACAAAGTCCAAATAAAATTTAATACCTTTAAGAATAGAGACTAAATTATTTGCAATGAATAACTCCGGTTATGTTTAATTCATCTCTTAACTGCGCAAATAATGAATAAGAAAGATAGAAGAATCTGGTTGAAAAAAGAGAAACATTCAATAAAACTTAGTGATAAATTATTTCAAAGTTTTGTTGAACAAACCCCGGAAGGAATATGCCTGCTTGACATGAAGGGCAAGATAATAAATTGGAACCAGGCTATGCTGGATTTCTATAAAGCCCCCTTAGAAAAATACCTGAATAAACCTGTCTGGTTACTCGAATATGATTACCTCCCAAAAAAACAAAAAAAAGAAAGTGAAAAAGCAAGAATTAAGAAGGCAGTTCATGAATATATTAATCATCCTGGAGATAAAGTCTTTGTCGATGACTTAAAAATAGAGGTTGATGGAAAAATAAAACATATACAATACAGGATTTATCTGCTGCAAGTAGAAAATAACAAATTTTTCTGTTGTGTCAATGTCGATATTACCAAAAGAAAGTCTGCTGAACTCGAGTTGGAGAAATACAAAACACAACTTGAACAACTGGTAAATGAAAGAACTTCACAATTACAGCAAAGTGAAACCCAGATGCGTTTGCTTCTTCAGTCAGTTCCCATGGCTTATTATTCCTATGAAATACAAAAACTGAAAAATAGTTATTGGTGTAGCAGTCAAATCGAATCATTAACCGGTTTCAAACCTGAAGATTTCCGGAATACTCCTGATCTGTGGATTTCGCGGATTAATAAAAAAGACTACAGTATATTAGGTAGTTCATTCAATTCTATGGAATTAAATGTTCCTATTGCGGTTGAATACCGTTGGAAAAATATCAACGATCAGGAAATCTGGATTTATGATCAGGCAGTTCTCATAGAAGATAAAGAAACCAAATCACAACTCGTCATGGGTTGCTTTATGGATATTACCGATCGTAAAAAAGCGGAAAGGACTATTATTGAAAGCGAGCACAACTACCGGGAAATCTTCAATTCTTCCATCGATGCCATTGCAATTCTTGAGATCAAAAACATGAAAATTGAAGATGTGAACAATACCATGCTTAAAATGTATCATACCGATTACAAAAGCATTATTAAAACAGATGTCCATAAACTCTCCCCGGGAAAATCTCCCTATTCAAAAAAAGAAATGATACGGCATGCAGAGGCAGCCATAGATAAGGGGGAGCATCATTTTGAATGGGTATCTCGCAGATCAGATAACTCAACTTTCTGGACTGATATTACTTTTAAGCCCATTGTATTAAACAATGAAAAAAAAATAATTGCTGTTATACGGGATATTGATGAAAAAAAAATAATTGATGAAAAAATTAACTATAGGTATGATTTTGAGAAACTTATATCTGACATTTCTTCTCGTTTTATAAACATCCCGCTTAAAGAAGTTGATAATAATATCAATAAAGCATTTAAAGAAATATGCGCATTTACAAAAACTGATGCAGCTTATTTGTTTCGTTTTAATCAACGGACAAAAAAATTGGGTATTACGCATCTTTGGCACAACCAAAAAGTTAATATTAATGCTGAACAACTAAAGGATGTAAGTTTTGAAATTGCAGGATGGCATACGAAACAAATGAAAGCCAACAGAATACTGAAAATTGAAAATTCAAATGATATTCCAGAGGATGCAAAACAAATTAAGTCCCTCATCATCAATCAGAAAATTCAATCTTT
>CAYQDZ010000048.1:0-11262 GCA_964416375.1 uncultured Bacteroidales bacterium | reverse complement strand
ATGTTCCTATAACTTATCAGGAGGAAGTAATAGGTTTTATGGGCTTGGGATTAAGTGAGGCCGGACGCAAATGGCTCGATGATGAAATCTCCTTATTAGTTATAATTGGTCAAACTTTTGTTAACGCAATCAAACGTAAAGAATCTGTTGAAGCATTATCTGAAAGTGAAGAAAAATACAGGTTACTAATAAATGAACAAACCGATTTGGTCATTAAGTTAGACACGAAGGGATATTTTGTTTTTGTAAGTCCCTCCTATTGTGACCTTTTTGGTAAATCTGAGGAAGATTTGGTTGGCAACAAATTTATGCCTTTGGTGCATGAAGATGATAAAGCTTCAACAACGAAAGCTCTTAAAAATTTATACGCCCCTCCATATACGAGTTATATAGAACATCGAGCTTTTACAAAACATGGTTGGCGATGGATAGCCTGGAGTAACAAAGCCATTCAGAACGAGAATAACAAAGTAAAAGAAATTGTTGGTGTTGGAAGAGATATTACCTATCAAAAAGGCGTTGAAGATGCCTTACGAAGAAGTGAAGAACGATTTCGTTCCATTGTGCAGCAACTTTCTGACATCGTATTAATTGTTGATCGTGATACTACTATTTTGTATGATACTCCTTCAACCAAAACCATTCTTGGCTATGAAGAAGGATATTTAGTGGGGAAAAAAAGCCTGGATTTAATTGCTCCTGAAAACATGGAAAATGCATATGAAAAATTTACCATGCTGCTATCAAAAGAAAATACGACAATTTCTATGGAATTGAAAATACAACATGCTAATGGCAAATGGATCCCACTGGAAACTATTGGAATAAATATGCTGAATCATCCATCAATCCATGGTATGATAATAACTCTACGGGATATATCAGAAAGAAAACAGATGGAAAAGCAAATTCTTGATGCTGTAATAAAAACGGAAGAGCAGGAAAGAGATCGGTTTGCAAAAAACTTACACGATGACCTTGGGCCCTTGCTTTCAAGCATTAAAATGTATGCTGGTTCTTTCGGAAACACAAACGACGAGAAAAAGCGTAAATATATAATAGAGCAATTGAATGAAGTTGTGAAAGAAGCTATTCTCACCACAAAAGATGTTTCTAATGATTTGAGCCCACACATATTAAACAATTATGGTATAGTTTCAGCCATCGAATCTTTTATTAAAAAGATACCTGGTTCCCTGAAAGTAAAATTCAATAGCAATATTACAAATGAGCGCTATTCCATTACGATTGAAAATTCATTCTACAGAATTTTAAAAGAACTCATAAACAATACATTAAAACATGCTGATGCAAGTAGCATCAGCATATCATTAAACGAAGAAAATCAATTTTTGATTTTAACATATTCTGATAATGGAGAAGGATTTGATGTAAATAAAATAAAACAATTACAACAACATGGCATGGGGCTGTCAAATATTATCAGTCGTGTAAAATCACTTAACGGAAATTATGAATTTCTTCCAAAATCAACCGGATTTAAATGTAAGATCAATATTCCAATTGATCAATCTTTGAATTAATTTGTTGTATATTTATATAGGCATGTGCTTTAAGTCTACCTAAGCAATTATGGGCAAAATTTCTAAAATTCAAGTTGCCATTGTAGATGATCATCAGCTTTTTCGAAATGGATTGAAATTCATTATTGAAAATGAAGATGATATGGAAGTATTAATAGAAGCCTCAAATGGCCATGAATTTCTCAATTATTTACCCAATCTTAAACCGGAAGTTGTTTTGATGGACATCAACATGCCTGACATGGATGGTGTTGAAACCACCAGAAGATCTCTTGAAATATACTCTGACTTACATATTCTTGTTCTTTCCATGTATAGCGAAGTTGAATACTACAATACAATGATTGATCTGGGAGTTAAAGGTTTTCTTTTAAAAGACATTGATAATAACGAACTCACCGAGGCAATCAGAAGGGTTCACGCCGGGGGTAATTATTTCTCTCAGGAATTATTACTGAAACTAATAAAAAACAAACCTGAGGAAGAAATCATTGATCTTACTCCAAGAGAAAAGGAAGTATTGGAATTAATTTGTAAAGGATTTTCGAACCTGCAAATTTCAGAGAAGCTATTCATTAGTCAGAGAACTGTTGAACGACACAGATCCAGTTTATTGTTTAAAACCGATTCAAAGAATTCAATTAGTCTGGTCGTTTATGCAATAAAAAATAACCTGGTGAAAATTTAAGCTATAGCTGTTCGTTCTACTTCACAATTTCCACAAGCACATCTTCCTTATTGACAATATCTTCATTACGAACAAATATTTTTTTTACTACTCCCGAAACAGGTGCAATGATCTCATTTTGCATTTTCATTGCTTCAAGAATCAGAAGTGCTTCTCCTTCCTTTACCTTTTCCCCGGCATCAACTAATATATCAACAATTTTCCCCGGCATGGGAGCACCAACCAATTCTATTTTACTTTGCGATTTGTTTTTGTCAACATATTTTTTTCGCTTGTAAGAAATAGGAGTTTCAATAGTGAAAATATAACTCACTCCATTAATTAAAACAGTATACTTGTTTTGAGATTTTTCGACTATCTCAACCAGATATTTCTTCCGCTTATATAATATGTAGGTGAAACCATTCTCGTCATCAAAAATTTTAACATCAATCTTTTTACTATTGATTTTAATGTTTTCACTAAAGGGATTAATGATTTTGTATTTTTTATCCTGCGATGAAACCGCAATATATTCAGTATCTGCGTCTTTGCTTCTTGATAGTTTCATTCCAATAGTATTAAAGAGATCTAAGGCGTTTATTTAAAACCCAGGGACTGATATTTTTCCCCTGCTCGAAATCAATATGGGTTGTACGATCCGTTTCAAGAGCCGCTGCAAAATCAAAAGTTGCCAGATAAGCAGCGAGAATTTCATCGTCCTTACCCTGATGATGCAACTGTTTCAATTCCTTTTCAATAAAAGATGTATTGAAATCTCCGGACTTAAATTTTTTATTCATTAAAACTGCTTTGCAAAAAGGAATGGTAGTTTTTATTCCTCTAATCCAAAATTTATCTAATGCATTTAATGTATTGCTTATGGCTTTTTCCCTGTTTTCTCCAAAAACAATCAATTTTGCTATCATTGAATCATAATAAGGAGTAACTACAGAAGAATTTGCAATTCCTGTATCTATCCGTATATTTTTGCTTCTTGGATATTGTACTTTATCAATCAATCCCAAATAGGGAGAAAACCCGGCCTGAACATCTTCTGCATTGATTCTGCACTCGATAGCCCAGCCTTTCATTATTATATCCTTTTGTTTTAATTCAAGCTCTTCTCCCTGAGCTATTTTAATTTGCAATTCAATAAGATCAACTCCTGTGACTACTTCCGAAACCGGGTGTTCAACCTGGATACGGGTGTTCATCTCCATAAAATAGAAGTTTTTATCATCATCGAGTAGAAATTCTACGGTTCCTGCACTATAATATTCCGTAGCCTTTGCAATATTAATGGCTGCATCGCCCATTTTCTTTCTCAAAGTTTCATCCAAAGCCGGGGAAGGAGATTCTTCTATTAGTTTCTGATGTTTCCTTTGAACAGAGCATTCTCTTTCACCAAGATGTATGCAATTTCCATATTTGTCTCCAATAACTTGAAATTCTATATGCTTCGGGTTACGTACATACTTTTCTATAAAAACAGATGGATCATTAAATGCTTTCTCCGCCTCAGTGGTGGCAAGTTTATACATTTTTTCGATTTGGGAAGATTTTTCAACAATACGCATTCCTCTTCCCCCTCCTCCTGCTGCAGCCTTAAGAATTACAGGATATCCTATCTTCCCTGCAATGGCACGTGCTTCTTTTGGATTGCTTAAATTCCCATGACTTCCCTTCAATAAAGGAATCTTAAACTTGTTTGCAATTTGTTTAGCAATTGTTTTATTGCCCATTTTATAAATCGCCTGTGGAGATGGTCCAATAAATATGATCCCTTCTTCCTCGCATCTTTGAGCAAAATATGGGCTTTCTGCTAAAAACCCATACCCCGGATGTATTGCATTTATCTTATGTTTTTTTGCTGAACCTACAAGGCGTTCAACATCCAGAAATATCGGGATGTCTTCAACCGTATCGCTAAAATCAATTACTTCATCAAGATAAGTCAGATAATAGGCATTGGGTTCTTTGGAAGTTTTAATGCCATATGTTTTAATTCCAAGTTTCTTAGCTGTACGAATTATCCGTATGGTTATCTCTCCTCTGTTTGCAATTAAGAGACTCTTTATTTTCATAGTGCATTTATTAAATCATGTTGCAGCCAGAGCCACAAATATGACATTTTTTATCGAACACAGAAAAATTCTGACAATACTTACAAGAAGAAGTCAAGAAATTTAATGGCCCCTTATTACAATGGAATATTCCCATGTTTTCTTGCAGGGCTGTTAATATGTTTATTTTCAAGAGCTTCAAATGCAAAAACCAATTTTTTTCTGGTAATTGCAGGATCTATTACTTCATCAATATAGCCCTTTTCATCGGCGACATACGGATTCGCAATTTCATCCCGGTATTTTGTTGCGAGTTCCTTTTTAAGTTTAATGGGGTTATCCGATTCGAGTAATTCTTTTCGATACAATATGGAAACAGCTCCTTCAGGTCCCATAACAGCAATCTCAGCTGTTGGCCAGGCAAAATTAAAGTCCCCTCCTAAGTTCTTGCTATTCATTACACAATATGCACCACCATATGATTTTCTTAAAATCATGGTTATTTTAGGCACAGTGGCATCTGCATAAGCATAAAGCAGTTTGGCCCCATGCTTGATGATTCCATTATGTTCCTGATCTAATCCCGGAAGAAATCCCGGAACATCTTCAAGGGTAAGGATAGGAATATTAAAACAATCACAAAACCTGATAAATCTGGCTCCTTTTACAGAAGAATTAATATCAAGTACTCCTGCCATAATTTTTGGTTGATTGGCAAGAATCCCAATAGTCTGTCCCATTAAACGTCCTAAACCTACGATTACACTTTGTGCATAATTTTCAGCAATCTCAAAAAAGCTGTCCTTATCCATTACCAATTTGATGACCTCTTTCACATCATAAGGTTTGTTGGTGTCATCGGGAACTATTTCGCGCAATTTTGGTTCAGGATCGAGATTCATATCAAACATTTCGACTCTTGGGGGATTTTCCAGGTTGTTTGCAGGAATATAGGATAATAGTTTTTTTACTCCCAAAAGCGTGTTTTCTTCATCCTCATATACAAATTGAGCAACTCCGCTTTTTTTCATGTGTACCATTGCTCCACCCAATTCATCAAAACTCACATCTTCATTAAGAACTTCTTTTACAACATTAGGCCCTGTTACAAACATATAACTTGTATTGTTTGTCATGAACACATAATCTGTAATGGAAGGAGAATATACTGCGCCGCCTGCAGCCGGTCCCATGATCACCGATATCTGGGGTATAACACCTGAAGATTCAACATTCCTCTTGAATATTGAGGCATAACCCGCCAAACTGGCTACTCCCTCCTGAATCCTTGCTCCTCCTGAATCAATAATGCCAATGATAGGGGCTCCCATTTTCAATGCCATATCCTGAATTTTTGCAATTTTCGTAGCATGAACTGATCCTAAGGATCCTCCCATTACAGTGAAGTCCTGTGAATAAACAAAGGCTGTTCGGCCGGTAATTTTCCCATGGCCTATGATGACTCCATCACCATAAGCATCAATGACCTTACCAAAATTAGAATCGCTAAAGGCAGTTCTTGAATAGGCGTCAATTTCATTAAATGACCCCGGATCAAAGAGTAAGTTAATTCTTTCTCTTGCAGTCAGTTTTCCTTTAGCATCCTGTTTGCCTTTGGCAAATTCAACATGATGTTTTTCAAGAGCATCTTGTCTTTCGAGGAATTTCTTAAATAATTTTCCGTCAATGTCCATGCAGTTGTTGTTTATCTGAATAGTAAACTCAAATGAATCAGAGATCTCTAAAGCAAAATTCGGGAGAGACGTTAGCGTTGGTTAATATGTAGTAAGTTCTTTTTTTCACCAGTAGATATTTTGCACTAATTATTCTTGATTTTCCAATGCAAGCGATTATTAATGCCTATATCAACTTGCATTATACTTATAAAGTACAAAATAATTTATTCCAATAAATAAGGATAATACAAGTAAACCGGCTGCAAAAATAACAATAAAACATCGACATTTTCAAAATCTTTTGCATTTGATGCATCAATGAATTACTTAAAACATTGTCTATATGGAACTTATCCTCAATTCCCGGAAACCTAATATCTTTGATATCAGTATAAAAATATATCCTGAATAGCAATATCTTTATATCTGGCCATGTTAAAATGTACTGAATCATCCGAATTTTATTAAAAGAATTTAGATAATGCTTACTTTGCATAGATAATAATAAATCCAAATGACCAAGAGAAAAAAGCATAAATCGGGTAAAAGCGTTGACAAAAAATTTCTGAGAAACAGTATCCTTGGTGTATTTGCAAATAATCCTCTTCAACTTTATAATTACAAACAACTTGCGCGACAGTTATTAATTAAAAGTTCTGAAGAGAAAAAGTTAATTCTTCCCGAATTATCCTTATTAAGTGAAGAAGATTATCTCGAAGAAATATATCCCGGAAAATTTAAGCTGAAATCAAAAGGTGGTTATATTGTGGGTAAAATTGCAATTACCGCCGGTGGTTATGGATTCGTCATTACAGATGCAATTGAGGAGGATGTTTTTATTTCGCAAAAAAATTTACACCGTGCCCTGCATGGAGATACAGTAAGAGTTAATCTTTATGCACATAAGAAAAAACTGAATCCGGAAGGAGAAGTTGTTGAAGTTTTGGAACGCTCGCGCAACAATTTTGTTGGCACCATTGAAATTTTAGATCGATATGCCTTCTGTATTCCTGACAGCAAACAGATGCCATATGATATTTTCATTCCACTTGACAAATTACAAAATGCTAAAAATGGACAGAAAGTATATGTAAAAATTGCCGACTGGCCTGAAAAAGCAAAAAATCCATTTGGAGAAATTATTGAAGTACTAGGCTCTCCCGGAGAAAATGAAACCGAAATGCATGCTATACTTGCTGAATTCGGATTGCCTTATAAATTCAGTAAAGAAGTTGAAGATGCTGCTGATCTGATCAATAATACCATAACCGAATATGATTACAAGGAGAGAAGGGATTTCAGACAAATCACAACATTTACTATCGATCCGGAAGATGCCAAGGATTTTGATGATGCCCTTTCACTCATGAAGCTGGCAAATGGCAATTGGGAAGTTGGTATTCACATTGCCGATGTTACGCATTTTGTGCTTCCAAAGAGTTTGCTGGAAGCCGAAGCATATGAACGTGCCACATCGGTTTATCTGGTTGATCGCGTTGTCCCTATGTTGCCCGAACGATTATCAAACAATATTTGTTCCTTGCGCCCCAATGAAGAAAAACTTTGCTTCTCTGCTGTATTTGAACTCGACAGTAAGGCAAATCTTCTCAACGAATGGTTTGGCAAAACTGTAATCTGTTCCGATCGTCGTTTTACTTATCAGGAAGCACAGGATAGAATTGACACAGGAAAAGGCGATTTTGCGGACGAAATGTTCAGCCTGAATGACCTGGCTCAGAAATTAAGAAAGGACCGTTTTCTGAAAGGCGCAATTTCATTTGAACGTGAAGAAGTAAAATTCGATATTGCCGAAGATGGCAAGCCTCTGGGAATTAAATTCAGGGAGCACGGCTTGTCAAATGAACTGGTTGAAGAATTCATGTTGTTGGCAAATAAAAGAGTGGCAAATTTTATTGGAAATAAGAAAGAAAAAAAGACATTTGTATACAGAATTCACGATAAGCCCAATCAGGAAAAATTGCAAAAGTTTGCCGGTTTTGTTCGAAAATTCGGACACAATATCATGCTCACTGATGCAAACAAAATATCGAATACAATCAACTCGGTATTGAAAGAAATAAAAGGAAAGCCTGAACAAAATATTATTGAAACATTGGCTGTGCGTTCTATGGCCAAAGCTGTATATTCTGTTACAAACATCGGGCATTACGGGCTTGCATTTAAGCATTACACTCACTTCACCTCTCCTATCAGGCGGTACCCCGATATGATGGTACATCGCATGTTGTATGATTACATGAACGGAAGTACTTCCAAAAACAAAATCAAATATGAAAATCGTTGTCGGCATTCGTCTGATATGGAACAAAGAGCCGTAGAAGCAGAAAGGGCATCCACTAAATACAAACAGGTTGAATTTATGCAGGATAAAATTGGAAAAGAATTTAAAGGAATTATATCAGGAGTAAGTGAATATGGTTTGTTTGTTGAACTCATTGAAAACAAATGTGAAGGGCTTGTTCCCACACGAGAGATGGCAGATGATTTTTACGAGTATGATGAAGACAACTATTGCCTTAACGGAAAACACACCGGTAATAAATTTCAATTGGGTGATCCAATAAAAATTATTGTTTTGCGTGCAAACCTGCCCAAAAAACAGCTTGATTTTGCGCTTGCATAATTATATTTTTACTCTATGGTTCTCAATTACATCTGGATAGGATTTTTTATTGTTGCTTTTCTGGTGGCTTTGATACGTACGATCTTTTATTTTTTGCAACAGGGATTGGATATTAGCTTCTGGACAACATTCACCATGGCTGACCGGGATGTATTTCCGGAAATAGTGAAATCAACATTTACTTCTGCCGAAGTGAGTATACAAATATCCATCTACCTTATTGGAATTATGACATTGTGGTTGGGTATTATGCGTATTGGTGAAAAGGGCGGTGCTGTGAACATGCTTTCCTGGTTGTTTGCTCCCTTCTTCCGAAAGATTTTTCCCGAAGTTCCTGATAAACACCCTGCCATGGGTTCCATGATGATGAATTTCTGTGCCAATATGCTGGGGCTCGATAATGCAGCCACACCACTTGGCCTAAAAGCCATGAACGATCTTCAGGAAATCAATCCCGATAAAACAACAGCATCCAATGCACAGATTATGTTTCTGGTTTTAAATACTTCAGGTTTAACTCTGATACCTATTAGTATACTGGGAATTCGTGCTGCTGCAAATGCTCAAAATCCTGCAGAAATATTTCTGCCATTGCTATTGACCACATTTTTCTCTACTGTTGCAGGTTTAATAGCTGTTTCAATCGTTCAAAAAATTCATTTATTTAATAAAATTGTCCTTGCCTATCTTGGTGGCCTTAGTATTCTTGTTGGATCACTGTTTGCATTTCTTAGTACCTTACCTCCGGAACATATGCAAACAGTTACCGTATTTGCCGGGAATTTTATTTTGTTCGGATTCATTGTCTTTTTTCTTTTTACAGGCATTAAGAAAAAAATCAATCTCTATGAAACTTTCATCGATGGGGCAAAAGAAGGTTTTCAGGTGGCGATAAGAATTATTCCCTATTTAGTCGCCATGTTATTTGCTATAGGGGTTTTCAGAGCCTCCGGGGCAATGGATTTTATTACCGATGGTATTGCCTGGTTTTTTGCCTGGCTTGGAGCTGATACCCGATTTGTTGATGGATTGCCTACTGCCCTCATGAAACCTTTAAGCGGAAGTGGTGCCCGGGGAATGATGGTTGAAGTTTTATCCAACCCTGACTTTGGCCCTGAAAGTTTTGCAGGCAGGCTGGTATCCGTATTGCAGGGATCAACAGAAACTACCTTTTACACATTAGCAGTTTATTATGGAGCCGTAGGCATTAGCAAAACAAGGTATACATTAAGCTGTGGTTTAATTGCTGACCTGACAGCCATTGTTGCTGCCATTCTTCTTACCTATTTCTTTTTTGGATAAAGATCTTAGCCAATCTTGAAATAAAATCCAAACGTGATGACATTGTTAAACCATGCCCCTGTGCCATAGGTTGCCCCTGTATATTGTGAAAACACGGGAAATACTGAATAAGAATACCTGACATTCACATCAAGTCTGTTAAAAATCGAATAATTCAATCCTGCACAAATAGCAATTTCTTTTCGCTCCGGTACTTCATCAAATTTCACATAACCATAACCATCATCTCTTGCGGCATTAAAGAGGTATCCTATCGATACTCCTCCCTGCAAATCAAGTTTATTAATAAGCTGAAACTTAGCCACTAAGGGAATCTCTATATATTGCAATCGAAATCTGGTTTTTTGAGAATAGTATCTTGGTGTCGCAGATCCTTTTGAAGAGTATCGAATTTCCATTTGCGCTCCCCATCTTTCCGTAAAATCAGTATAAACATAAGCTCCCCCAACCACTCCTATCTTGTTATACCCTGCCCAATAATCTCCATCTATCTGGCTGACATTAAATCCACCCACTAATCCCCCCTGAAATCTTTGTGCATTTATGCTTAAGGGCATAATGATTATCAACAAAATGATGAATTTCTTCATAGCTGGAGTTAATTTTTCGTAATTAATTTTTCTTTCAGAATCCTTACTCCCAGACTTGCTTTTTCTTTTATAAATTCAACTTTTCTGTAGGATGGTGCTTTAATTTCATTGGGATCAATCAAAAATACCGGAATGTCATCAGGGGCATAATCCAACAGTCCGGCAGCAGGATATACAGCCAAAGATGTTCCTATAACAACAAGGATATTTGCAGAACTTACAATTCGCGCAGCTTCTTCAATTTCAGGTACGGATTCACCAAACCATACAATATGCGGCCTGAGCTGATGTCCGTCTTCACAATTGTCCCCTATGGTAATACTATTGTAACCTATATCATACACTAAAGATTCATCTCCTGTGCTACGGGCTTTTGTCAATTCGCCATGCAAATGCAATACATTTCGGCTGCCTGCCCGTTCATGCAAATCATCCACATTCTGGGTGACAATATAAACATCGTAATATTCTTCCAGCTCCACCAAAACTGAATGTCCCGCATTGGGCTTTGCATCCTTAAGCTGTGCGCGCCTGTCATTGTAAAATCTCAGCACAAGCTCCCGGTCCATAAGCCACCCATCGTAACTGGCAACCTGCATTACATCATAGTTTTCCCATAATCCTCCCGACTCACGGAAAGTTTTTAGCCCGCTTTCGGCACTTATGCCCGATCCTGTGAGTACCACCAGTTTTTTCATTAGAACATCTTTATGAAGCCTAACCTGCATTATTCATAAAAATGAATGAATTTTAATTATTTATTTGTGATACAG
>CAYQDZ010000047.1:0-15698 GCA_964416375.1 uncultured Bacteroidales bacterium | reverse complement strand
CTGGTTTTTTTTGGCCTTTTGTGCGGAATCATTTTGTCAGAAACAGCAGGTTTAACCAACAAAGGTTCTGATGTGATAAAGCTATAGGTATCCAATGTATCCAACAAATTCGAATCATCAGTAGAGATGATAGCTCCGTTGAACCATTTGGATACATTGATTATCTGTATGCCCAGGTTTTTCAGATGAGCAATATAAATAGGGTCTACTGGTAAATCCTTTTCAGTGACGGCAATGTTTTGCCGTAATCTTCTTGAAATTGATCTTTCAGAGAGAAATTCCTCAGGTGAATTAATGGAGTAAGGAGTATTGTTTTTGTCGGTAAAACTGATCCAGTATTTTGCCCCCCCATCTTGTGCAAAAATGACGAGTGGAGAGATCAAAAAAAAAGTTGTCAGTATAAGCCTTGAAATACACTTACTCATCTTAATAATATCCTCTTGATGGCATTACGTCTTCTATGGAAGGATCCTCGAATTTACCCACGTTTTCTTCAACCATTTTGAAGAATTCCTGGTTCTTTTTGATAATTTCTTCTTCGTTTTCTGCTTTTCCCTTATGGTAAACAATTTCAAATTTTTTCTTTCCTTCATCCGTAAAGAAAGTCCAGGTGCCATGACGCTTATTGTCCAAATGATGCCCCAGAATAAATAAGTTGCCATTTGGCCAGTACAAAGTATAGACGCCGTTTACCTGATTGTATGAATAGGTGGTTTTTAATTTCAGTAGTCCATCATCAAAGTATTGATTCCAGAAACCATGTTTTGCATTATTCACCCATTCTGTTTCTTCTGAAACTTGTCCGTTGGCATAATATTGTTTTTCAACACCATGTTTAAGGCCTTTATTGTAAACTTCAGTAGATGTAATAGTGCCGGTATAAAAGCTATAATATTTCCATAAGCTGTCTTTCTTTTCATGATAATAAGTTCCTTCGGCTGCGATTTCTCCATCGTTATAATAAAACATGGTTTTTACATAATCGGAATTTTCATCATATTGCATCCTTACTCTCACTTCTCTGCTTTCGTAATACCTTGTCATCATTCCCGCAGGTTTTCCATCTTTAAAATAGCCTTCATACATGGTCCCTCCGTTAGGGTATGCCTTCTTCCAATATCCTTGCTTTAATCCCTTATCATTTATCTGGTTAACCGTGTCGTTCTGGGCCACAGTTGGTTTGGCGACTACAAATAAAAGCAGGATATGTGTAATAATTATTTTGTGAATCATCTCGGATAAATTACAATGCTAAATGTAACGAAATTATTTTTCACCTCCCAGGATAAATAAATTGATAAATCAACAGTAAAAAGTAAAAAGGCAAAAGTTAAAAGTAAAAAGGCAAAAGTTTAAAGTTTTGTGTTTCGAGTTTAGTGTTTCAAGTAACAAGTAACAAGCAACCAACAACCAGAATCAAAACCTCTCAACTCCTCAACTCATCAACTACTCAACCAGCAACCAGAGATGAAAAAGGCGCAAGTAACAAGTAAAAAGTAAGAAGACAAAAGAAATAAGTCGCAATCGGTGATTGGTGATTGGTAAATGGTGAGTGGTGATTGGTGATTGGGGTTAAAGCTATTCCACCCCTTTTAATTCCCCCTCCAGCGGGGGATACTGCACTGATTAAAGTAAAGTGGCACAGGGACAGCTAAACAAATGACTAATCTTAGACATTGTGTCCCCCTGGGGGGACATACAGGGGGGAAGTACGAAACAGTTCAACGATTAAACAACCGAACGCAGTGAGCAGTGATTGGTAATCGGTAATTGGTAATCGGTAATCGGTAATCAGTAATTGGTAAATAAACTATTTCAGAACAAAACAACTCACCCAGCTTCCTAACCACCCAACAACCACCTAATAACCTAATAACCTAATAACCTAATAACCCGAAAAAAACAGCCAGCCTCCGCATTCAGTGCGAACTAATTATTACTTGCTATAAGAAGCTTCAAATAAAAAAAGCTGTTCAAATGAACAGCCTTTTTCTATGTCATGTTATCGTATTTATTATTTCACTTCTTCGAAATCAACATCTGTAACTTCCTGATCATCGTCCTTTTTCCCCTTTGATGATTTGTCTTCAGCGCCTGCATCTTGTTGGGGCTGCTGCTCCTGCTGGCTTGCATTATACATATCCTGCGATGCTGCCTGCCATACCTGGTTTAATTCAGCTGTGGCTTTGTCAATGGCTTCTATATTCTGACTTTTATGGGCTTCTTTCAATTCAGCCAGAGCTTTTTCAATAGGAGCTTTTTTATCTCCAGGTATTTTATCGCCAAATTCTTTCAATTGTTTTTCTGTCTGGAAAATCATGCTGTCTGCTGCATTGATTTTATCCACAGTCTCACGGGTTTTTTTATCTTCATCTTCGTTTACTTTGGCTTCTTCCCTCATCTTCTTGATCTCATCATCACTTAAGCCGGATGAAGCTTCAATCCTTATGCTTTGTTCTTTACCTGTTCCTTTATCTTTAGCCGATACATGAAGAATTCCATTTGCATCAATATCAAATGTTACTTCTACCTGAGGCATTCCTCTTGGTGCAGGTGGTATGCCATCGAGATGAAAACGTCCGATGGTTTTATTCCCACCTGCCATGGGCCTTTCGCCCTGCAGAACATGAATCTCAACCGAAGGTTGATTATCAGCAGCAGTGGTGAAGGTTTCTGCTTTTTTCGTAGGGATGGTTGTGTTGGCTTCAATAAGCTTTGTCATAACACCACCCATTGTTTCAATACCCAATGAAAGAGGAGTTACATCGAGAAGCAAAACATCTTTCACTTCACCTGTAAGTACACCTCCCTGGATGGCAGCACCAATGGCTACAACCTCATCGGGATTCACCCCTTTCGAAGGTTTTTTACCAAAGAACTTTTCCACTACATTCTGAATAGCAGGGATACGTGTTGATCCTCCCACAAGGATTACTTCGTTTATATCGGAGGCAGTCATGCCGGCATCTTTCAATGCAGTTTTACATGGTCCGATGGTGGATTGAATCAATTTATCAGCCAGTTGTTCAAACTGAGACCGTGTAAGAGTTTTTACCATGTGTTTTGGAATTCCGTCAACCGGCATAATATATGGCAGGTTGATTTCTGTTTGAGAAGAACTGGAAAGCTCAATCTTGGCTTTTTCAGCTGCTTCTTTCAAACGTTGCAATGCCATGGGATCTTTTTTCAGATCAATTCCTTCGTCTTTCTTAAACTCGACTGTCAGCCAATCGATAATAGCCTGGTCGAAATCATCACCTCCAAGATGAGTATCTCCATTTGTCGATTTTACCTCAAAAACTCCATCGCCAAGTTCCAGGATGGAAATATCAAAAGTACCTCCTCCTAAATCAAATACGGCAATTTTCAGATCCTGGTCTTTTTTATCAAGTCCGTATGCCAGGGAGGCTGCTGTTGGCTCATTGATGATCCTTTTTACTGTAAGTCCTGAAATTTCTCCCGCTTCCTTGGTAGCTTGTCTCTGTGAATCACTAAAGTATGCCGGCACAGTAATCACAGCATCAGTTACATCTTGTCCAAGATAGTCTTCAGCTGTTTTCTTCATCTTCTGAAGGATCATGGCCGAAATTTCCTGCGGAGTATAATTGCGATCATCAATTTTTACCCGCGGAGTATTGTTGTCCCCTTTTACTACTTTGTATGGAACTCTGCCAATCTCTTTTTGCATGTTATCGAAGGTTTCACCCATGAAACGCTTAATGGAAGAAACTGTTTTTTGCGGATTGGTAATGGCCTGCCTCTTTGCAGGATCACCAACTTTACGTTCTCCGTTTTCAATGAATGCAACCATTGAAGGTGTTGTGCGTTTTCCTTCACTATTAGGAATAACAACAGGCTCATTTCCTTCCATTACTGAAACGCAGCTGTTTGTGGTTCCCAGATCGATGCCAATTATTTTACCCATTACTCTATTGTATTTTGAATGTTATTGTATTTATATTCTATTTTGCAGAAAGTAATCAATCATTATGCCAAGGAACTAATATGCCCTGATTTTGTCAGCTTAGAACGTAAATATTCGAATCTTGATTTGAATATGTGACAAAAAGGCAGAAGTAGAGTTTTATTCAGTAAAAAGTAAAGTGCTCCTTGTCATATGTATGATTTTATTTGTAACCTTTGCAGATACAAACAAAAGAAAAATCGATGCAATTATCAATAAAAGATAAAAGAGTCACTACACGCAGACTTCTTGAAATGAAGCAGAGGAAAGAGAAGATAGCCATGTTAACTGCGTATGATTTTTCCATTGCAAAAATATTGGATCATGCAGGAATTGACGTAATTCTGGTGGGCGATTCAGCTTCAAATGTGATGGCCGGACATGAAACAACACTGCCTATCACATTGAATGAAATGATCTACCATGCCTCAGGAGTAGTAAAAGGGGTGAGCAGGGCATTGGTTGTAGTTGACCTTCCTTTTGGAACTTACCAGGGAAACTCAAAAGAAGCCTTATCCTCGGCCATACGAATTATGAAAGAAACAGGAGCCAGTGCTGTAAAAATGGAAGGAGGGGCTGAAATTAAGGAATCGGTTATAAGAATACTTTCCGCAGGAATACCGGTTATGGGGCATTTGGGATTAACTCCTCAATCCATACATAAATTCGGAACATATGTTGTGAGGGCACAGGATAAAGAAGAAGCAGACAAATTGAAAAAGGATGCTCTTCTGTTAGAAGAAGCAGGAGTATTTGGAATAGTACTTGAAAAAATTCCGGCAACGCTTGGCGGAGAAATTGCTGACCTGGTAAAAATCCCTGTTATAGGGATCGGAGCCGGTAACAAGGTCGATGGACAGGTGCTTGTTTTGCATGATATGCTTGGGATAACCCAGGAATTTTCTCCCCGGTTTCTTCGCCGGTATCATGATCTGAACAAGGAGATCAATAAAGCCGTTGCAAATTATATTGAAGATGTGAAAAAAGTCAATTACCCAAGCGATAAGGAGCAGTATTGATTGAGTTCAGGGTTTCGGAATTGCAGGTACAGGTTCAGCTATTCAAATTCCGCATTTCACCTTTGCCGGTTTCCACTTCACTTCTTACTTTTGCTTTCGTTTAAAGAATTGTTCAGCATGTCAGAAATTCCCGAGATTCTTTATGAAGACAATCATTTATTAGCTGTCAATAAAACCGGTCACGATCTGGTTCAGGGAGATATAACAGGAGATTTACCCCTGGATGCCAGGATCAGGGAGTATCTGAAGGAAAAATTTAACAAACCGGGCAAAGTATTTCTTGGGGTAACACATCGTCTCGACCGACCTGTCAGTGGAGTTGTTCTCTTTGCCAGAACCAGCAAGGCACTTACACGAATGAATGAATTGTTCCGGAAAGGGGATATTCGTAAAACCTATTGGGCCATTGTGAGAAATAAACCGGAGAAACCTGAGGATACCCTGTCGCATTATATCGTGAGGAACAGCCAACAGAACAAATCGTATTGTTATACGCATAAAGCAAATCATTCGAAACATGCCGAACTAATATATCAGCTTATATCCGGTTCAGGCAATCATCATTTGCTGGAGATTATTTTATTAACGGGTCGCCATCACCAGATCAGGGCACAGTTAGCTTCCATTGGTTCTCCCATAAAAGGAGATGTAAAATATGGATTTCCTCAATCCAATCCTGATGGAGGGATCTCTTTACATGCCAGAAAGATTGCCTTTGCTCATCCTGTTTCCAAACAGGAAATAGAAATCGTAGCGCCAACACCCCGAAGCGAAAAACTCTGGAGAAAATTTTAATTCTAAACAAATACCAAACTGTTGAAAAATCAGTTCTAAGATTCTAAAATGGGTAGTTCATCCATCCTATTTTTACAAAGAACAGATTTATTCTTATGAAACGAACAATTCTTACCCTTTCACTTTTTCTCTCCCTGGCTGCAATGGCCCAGAATGGCCGGAAAATGACGCGTAGCGAATACATTGATACATACAAGGAACTGGCCATGCGTGAAATGGTAACTTACGGAATACCTGCCAGCATTACCCTTGCTCAGGGTATACTTGAATCGGGTGATGGCAATAGCACACTGGCCCGTAAGGCCAACAATCATTTCGGCATTAAGTGCCACGATTGGAAAGGGAAAAGTATAAAATATGATGACGATGCAAGGAATGAATGTTTCAGAAAGTACAAATCGGTTTTGCAGTCTTACGAAGATCATTCTGAGTTCTTAAGTACGAGGAGCAGGTATGCCTTCTTGTTTGAATATGGGAAAGATGATTACAAAACCTGGGCCAAAGGATTGAAAAAAGCAGGATATGCTACAAGTCCCACCTATTCAAAAGCTCTCATTAAGCTTATTGAAGAGAATGAACTTTATGTATATGATAAGGAAGTATTGGCCAAAGGAGGAACAACAGGAAAAACCAAACCTGCATATGCTTCTGTGAAGTATGCGGGGGGCAGGAAAGTAGCCTTCAATAACCGGGTAAAATATGTGCTGGCACGCGAAGGAGATAATATATATTCATTAAGCGAAGAGCTTGATATGTTTTATTGGTTGCTGCCAAAATATAACGATGTGATCGAAAAAGCGGTTTTTGGTGAAGGAGAGAAAGTATACATACAGCCAAAAAGAAACAAGGCCGAAACAGGAAGAAACACTCATGTTGTGAAAGAAGGAGAAAGTCTTCACAGCATTTCACAACTCTATGCCATAAAACTGGATAAGCTTGCCGCCAGGAATTTGCTTGCTCCGAACGTTGAAGTTAATGCGGGGCAGGAGATACAGTTAAGAAAGAGAGTCAAAGGAAGCGGAGTAAGTATTTCCGCACCAAAAATAGAATTGAAAGAAGAAGAACCTGAAACGGAGTTCAAAATTGATTTTGATGCCGATGAGTGATTTACGTACTCGTGAAAAATCTTTTCATTATCCGATTTTCAAGTAACCGTTTTTTTTACGGGATTTCAGCTACTTCTGAAAATTGAGCTGAGGTTCGCCCAAAAATTTAATTGTATGGCTTAATTAACCATAGTTTATGTCAGGACCCAGCTCACCGCTGCTTCTTCGGTGCTAAAGACTTTCGGGTAATACTTCGGATTGCTTGCGGCAACAAGCATGGGGAAGATTACCTGGTTGGGTTCCAGCATGATCAAGGCAATTTTCTTATCCTTAAAAACAGACAAGTGCCGGTTGTAAAATTCTTTAATACCATTGGCTTCGGATGCATCCATATTAAGAGCTGATTTTCTGTAGTCAAGAATAAATCCTTTTACCTCTTTGGGGATGTAATCTTTTTCTATAAGAATCTTCCATGAGTTCAGTATATCGTCAAGAGCAATTTCGCCTGAATAATATTTGTAGAATATAGCTGTTACAGGATCAAATCTAATGCTGACATTCTGATTCACTACCTGAGTTCCGGATGCCGCCATAATTGCAAATTTCTTTTCTAAAGATAAGAAATAACTGTATGCTAGTGTGGTAATTATTAAATTTGTTTACTAATATTTTGGTTCTATTTTTTCTTTATGCAAGGCAAAGTTTACAGGCATAGCCATAGCTACGGCGAAAAACTTTAACGCAGCAGAAAGGAAAAAGAGGGCTGAAATAAGTGAATGAAATTAGTAATTACTACACTAGACGTTACTTTGAATAAAAGATTTGAAGAATGTGAATGAATTGAAATAGTTCTTAATATGGGGAACTTTGTATTAACAGTTTCTTTCGCTAGCGGAGACTGTATTTATCTATCTCCTTAAATCCTCTGAGAAATTCTTTAATGCCAAGAGGCTTTTTACCTGCCAGTTGGAGTTTTTGCATATCTATAAAGCCATCTTCTACAGCTATTTTCAGGTAATTGCTCTTATCAGAGACCACTTTTCCTGTTTCCAGCCCATGCTCGTTTAGCTCAAAACGGGATCTGAATATTTTCAGGGACAGAGAGGATTTTCCATCTGTTATTTCTGTCCATGCCGCAGGGTAAGGGCTTAAACCCCGAATGAAATTATGAATTGCAGATCCCTTCCACCTCCAGTTTATTCTACAGTCTTCTTTGTAAATTTTGGGAGCAGAATGCAAATCAGAATCTTTTATTAATTCTTTTTGCGAGGTTGAATTGTAATGATCTGCCGCAATAGCTTTTGCTGTTTTCACCAGCAGTTGGGCACCCTTTGACATGAGTATGTCATGCAATTCACCTGCGGTTGTATTGGGATCAATGGATACTTTTTCATTAAAAATAATTTTGCCCGTGTCAATGTCTTTTTCAATAAAGAAAGTGGTAACTCCTGTTTCTTTTTCTCCATTGATAATAGCCCAGTTGATTGGTGCAGCACCACGGTAGTCGGGCAGGAGGGAGGCATGAAGGTTTACCGTACCCTTTGGAGGTATAGACCATACCATTTCAGGCAACATGCGAAAAGCGACTACCAGTTGGAGATCGGCATTCAGAGAGTTTAATTGTTCAATAAATCCGGGTGATTTCAGATTGGTTGGCTGCAATATGGTTTTTATGCCTGCCTGTTCAGCAAAATTCTTTACAGGCGACGATTGCATTTGTTTCCCTCTGCCGGCAGGTTTATCGGGTGCTGTAACCACCCCGACAACATGCTGTCCGGAATCAACCAGGGCTTTTAATGATTCCACGGCAAAATCGGGCGTACCCATAAATACAATCCGAAGCTTTTCCTGCATTTGCTTATTATACTTATTTTTTGATTTCTTTTCTCTTCTGCTTCTCCTTCTTCTTTTTTTCTTTTTCTTCAGGAACCAGCTCGAGGTAATGGCCCATCTTTACTCTCTTGGTTTCGAGATAAAACTGGTTGTACTTATTGGGAGGGATCTCTATGGGAACATTTTCCACCACAGTAAGTCCGTAACCTTCCAGTCCGGCCCGTTTTACAGGGTTATTGGTAAGCAATTTAATTTTTCCGAGACCTAATTCGTGCAGTATGCTGGCACCTACTCCATAGTCGCGTTCATCGTCTTCAAATCCCAGGTCTGTGTTGGCTTCAACAGTATCCCTTCCCTGTTCCTGCAGTTTATATGCTTTGATTTTATTAAACAGTCCGATACCACGTCCTTCCTGGTTCAGGTATACAATTACTCCCTGGCCTGCCTTTTCGATACGACGCATGGCCTCATGCAACTGCGGCCCGCAGTCGCAACGATAGGAATGAAAAATATCTCCCGTAGCACATGAAGAGTGAACTCTTACCAACACCGGATCTTGTTTTGACCATTTTCCTTTGATCAGGGCAACATGTTCCAGCCCGTTATATTTCTGAACAAAAGGAATGAGTTCAAAATCTCCGAATTCCGTTGGGAGTTTTACTCTTTCGCCCCGTTCAATCAGGCTGTCACGTTTCAGTTGGTAGGCAATAAGGCTCTTTATTGTAATAATTTTCAGGTTGTTACTTTCGGCAATTTCAAGCAACTGGGGAAGGCGGGCCATGGATCCGTCTTCGTTCATGATTTCTACCAGTACTCCTCCTGGTTTGAGACCTGCTAGTCTGGCAAGGTCTACGGCAGCTTCCGTGTGTCCTGCTCTTCGTAACACCCCTTTGACTTTTGCTTTGAGAGGAAAAATATGGCCGGGTCGACCAAGATCTTCAGGGGTGGTTCTTGAATTGACCAGTGACTTAACGGTTTTGGCCCTGTCGCTGGCCGAAATTCCCGTAGTACAACCATGTCCGAGCAAGTCGACAGATACCGTGAAAGGGGTGGAATGCAAAGAAGTATTCACAGGAACCATGAGTTCAAGTTCAAGTTCTTTGCAGCGTTCATCAGGTAAAGGTGCACAAATTAAACCACGGCCGTGAGTAGCCATGAAGTTTACGATCTCAGGTGTCACCAATTCTGCTGCAGCAATAAAGTCTCCCTCATTTTCACGATCCTCATTGTCTACAACAATCACAATTTTTCCATTTCGAATATCCTCTACTGCCTCTTTAACAGTATTGAGTCTGCTTATTATATCTTTGTTGCCCGACATGTATTTCAATATTTCCTGGTACAAATTTGTACCGGCAAAAGTATAATTTGTTATTCTAATTCGCTAAAAATAGTTTTAGCTTCTCCTGGCTTTCTCCCAAACTACGGAATGTTTGCCTCGTATATAGCGAAAAAAACCAGCTATTTGTGCAAAATTCATAAAGATCAGGTAATAGGGCAGAAATAAGATTTTTAATTTAATGGATCGTTTTTCGAGTATTCCACCAACAATGGAAACCAGGTAAAAGGCCGTTTGTAGTATAAACAGGATAGTATATAGAGGAATATTCCATGCATTTGCTATACAGATCCAGGCATTCAGAAAGAAGATAAAAGGAATTGCAAATGGAACCAGGATCCATCGGAAAACTTTATGGGAAATAAATTCGAAGCTTAGAAAACCATATTTGAAAATATTCAGAAGAGAAGGGATGGTAACAATGGTTTGAATACCTCCTGTTGCAATTCGTATTTTTCTTTTTAATTCTTCTTTTGAATTTACCGATGATGATTCCAGAGCATAGGCTTCAGGGGCATATTTTATTTTGTATCCTTTGCGGGCAATGTTCAAAGAGTTTACAAAATCATCAATAATGATATCAGGGTTCAGTTCGTCATAAAGATCTGAACGTATGGCATACAATTCACCGGCAGCGCCGAGCGTAGAGTCTAATTTTGATTCAAGTCTTTTCATGAAAGATTCGTACTGCCAGTATGTACTTTCACCTATTCCGGCTGCGGCTTCGGTAAGATTTCGTGCAATCCTTTTTTCTCCTGCAACACAGCCTACTTTGTCAGAATCAAACTGTGCCATCAATTCAGAGACAGAATGCTTTGCCAGCATGGTATTGGCATCGCAAAAAACGGTAAATGGAGTAGTTACATGTTTCATGGCCCTGTTTAGTGCTGCAGTTTTTCCTTTTCTCTCCGGCTGATGTAAAAGTATGATATTGCTGTAGGCTTTTAATTTTTCATAAGTACCATCATCTGAACCATCCGTGACCCATAATATGTTCAATTTATCCGAAGGATAATCAATCTCCATAGAATTCTTCATTTTTTTGTCCACTACCTCCTGTTCATTGAAGGCCGCAATTAATAAGGTTACTTCAGGAAATGTTCTGTTTGGTTTCTGTTTTGAACGAAACAAACTGAAAAAACTCCTGAACAGATTCAGCAGAATTAAAAGCAAGGTATACCCAAAATAGGTATACAAAACGATGCCAAACAGTATCCAGAATATAAGCTTCATATTTTCAGATGTTGCTTATAAAATTGCAGAAGTTCTCTGCCGATTTTTTCATTGCTGAAATTCTTTCTTACAAATTCGGAAGAATTCTTTTCAAGTTTTGTAAAAAATTCCTTATTCTCCAAAAGATTGTGTATTCCTTTTTTCATTTCAGATGCTTTGTCAGCAATTATACCATGTTCATTGTGTTTTATTCCCAGTCCTTCTGCGCCTATTGAAGTTGTTATTACCACTTTCGAGTGTGCCATGGCTTCAATAATTTTAATTCTCATTCCGCTACCTGCAAACAAAGGAACCACCATCATATGATACTCTTTATAAAACTCACTGGCACTTTCAACTTCTCCATGGTAGTCTATTTTATTGTCTTTACAAATTTTCACAAGCCAGGGAGGAGCATTGCGTCCGGCAATATGAAATTTGAGTTCCGGGTTATGGGCTCTGATGTCATTCCATACGTTTTTGATAAACCAGGTCAATCCTTCCTGATTTGGAATCCAGTCCAGTGAACCGATATAAAACAGAGAATTTATGTTTTCGGGTGAGGGAGATTTAAGGAAATCGTTTTTCGGGATACCTGTCGGACTAACTTTACATGGCTTGGAGTTACCCATTTTCCGGAACATCTCTGCATCGCGCTTTGTAATAGGAACAATAAGATCATACTTGTTGATCATTTGCTTTTCGAATCGTTCCAGACGCCTGGCTATTGTTTTGAAATAGAACTTTTTCAATGGATTGGTAACCTGTTCTGAAATTCTTTTCCAGATTTCATACTCCACATTGTGTGCGCGATAAGCGATAACAGAGTTTGAATAGTTTCTGATCTGTTCAATATAGGGAGTTACGTAGAGACCTTCCAGCTGAATGATGTCGAAGGACTTTTCTGTTAGTAATTTTTGAAGGAAGAGGCCGAAAGGCTTGTTAATGAATCGTATTGCATTGTAAGGTTTTAAGGAAAAGAAAAAATTTACAAGCAGTTTTGCCGGACGTATTCGGGTATTTACGGGGAAAAAACAAAAATCAATAGTTTGTTTGTATTTTTCAGGTATGGTTTTGGGATCAGTGCTATGTTTGCTTGTGTTCATCGCCAACACGGTAACCTGGTTGTCGTTTCTTGAGAAATCTATGGAAAGATTAAAGATTGCAATGGCTCCACCATCATTGGGAGGGTATGGAACCTTATTGCATAACTGTAGTATTCTCATAGACGACTTACTGGTTTTTGAATAATTCAGTCTTTTTAATAAGGAGCATCAAATCTTCAGCAAGCAGATCAATATTCTTAAGGCGCGCTTTCAGCATCAGAAATTGGATATAATGTCTGGCAAGAACTGCAACGGTTACAGGCGGGATCAAAAGCAGAAGAAGCCGGATGAAAAGCATTACTTTCTGATCGACATAATTCTGGTATTTGAAATTAGGGAACTCACTCAATTTTATCTGAATGGCATGATCCTGAAATAAATCAGACTGTTTGATGCTATGAATGATATTTTTATATAATCTTTCAAAAAGGATTACGTTATTGATTTCCCTCAGTCCGACAAGCGATAATAAGTATCCTGAGAACCTGATGCGGGTATTTATATCTTCATTCAATTCATAAATGGTCTCACGGAACGACGAAAGGGATAAAATGATTTTTTCATGTTTAATGCTTTTTACTGATTCGGTTCTGGATTCTTGTTCCAGGACTTCCAGTATGGTTTTATTTCTGATGCCCACCAGTGTTCGCAGAAATTTCGTATACGTATCAACATTTAATATTGCTGCGTCGGTAGTTGCTTTGTAGGTAAGGAAAAGCCCAACAACAAAAAAAACAGCTGTAGAGATCCACATACCCTGATAATCAGGCAAAATACTTTCTCTGACAAATTTTTCTCCCATAAGAGAAATGATGTAATAGAAAATGAAAAATAAAGTGGAAAGCACCAGTGGTAAACCAAGTCCGCCTTTTCTGATGATTGCCCCCAGGGGTGCTCCGATCAGCAGAAAGACAAAACAGGAAAAAGCGATTGTAAATTTGCGGTGGGTTTCAATTTCGAGTCTTCTTAAACGCTTGGTTTTTGATTTGATGGATTGAATGGAATTGACCACATAAGTCCTTGCCGACCGGGCATAAGAAAGAGCCTCTCTAAAGATTATGTTTTTCTCTTTGATTGTTAACTGAGTAATAAGACTGTCGTAGTATACGGCGGATGCCTGTTTGAAGGTGTCGGCTTTTGGCTGAAAGCTTGTTTTTTTACCGACTGGTATTTTAGTCTGAGCATTCATTGTGTCGGTAAATTCATGTGAATCAAAGGTTCTATGATTCAATGTTTTCATTCCAGATGAATTCCGTGATCTGAACATAGCCTTTTTTGGATTGATTCGATTTGAATCATCAACAAATCTGAAATCGGGGGGAATATATTTTTTTAGTGCAAAGGTATCAGAGATTTCGGTCGGGTTTTTTTCCCGGGGTTTGCTGTGGTTACGTTTTCTAAAATAATTTCCTTTAATAAGTGATTTGGCTAAAGTTACTTCTTTTCTTGAAATCTCTTTTTTTATTGAATCAGCCATGAATTCCAATTGGGAGAGATTTAGCATGGAATAATGATTTCTGAACAGATTTTCATCCGTTCGTGTAAGTGAGAATCCAACCAATTCAATGATCATTTCCTGCTCATCGAATGTATCGTATCGATGGGGATAGGAATTATTTTTCCGTGTTTTTCTGTCACTTTCCACTTCATTGTAGCTGTATCCTTTATAGAGAGTGAAGATTAAATATCGTTCATCTGATGTTACAATCATTTTTCCTGAATCTGCAATGATTACACTGGTATTTCCTCTACGATGGGAATGGTCATAAATTTTTATGTCATAGAGCATGTTGGTATTTGGATCTTTTTCGTCCACACGCAGGCTGTATCCTTCAATGCCGTTATAAAATGAACCAGGGGCTATTTGAATTTCAGGACGTTGATTTCGAACGTCATACAACAATGATCTCATTTTGAGATTTGTAAACGGCAATACCTCATTGGCGAAGAAGAAAGCTCCGATGCTTAACATAATAATGAGAACCACCAAAGGCATCATGATCCTTTGCAGTGATATACCGGAGGCTTTGATTGCAGTCAATTCATAAAATTCGCCCATATTCCCGAAGGTCATGAGCGAAGACATTAGTATAGCCAAAGGCAATGCCATGGGAACCAGGCTTGATGAGGTATATACCAGCAATTCGGCTATTACTTTCAATTCCAGGCCTTTTCCTACCAAATCATCAATGTATCGCCACAAAAACTGCATTAACAGTATAAAAAGGACAATAAAAAATATCAGTACAAAGGGACCAATAAATGATTTTAATACCAGAAGATGTAATCGCTTCACACTTCGATTTTTTTGTTTTCTGATAAGGATTTTACTATATTGAAAGTACGAATTTCCAAAGAGAAAATTGCATCGTATTTATGAACCCAACACATGTTTCAATTCAGAAATTTGTGAATTCCAGAGGCCAACAACATCATCTTCATCTTCTTCTTCAATTGTATCTGTAATAACAAGAGCAACATCACCAGTTATTTCATCCACATTAATTCTGAATTCAAATGTAGGTTCTTCGGGATCGTCAAGCCATTTAAACCGTATGTAGTTATTCTCTTTCTTTTGTACAAGTTCAGCTCTTTGTTCCGATTCATCCCAGATAAAAAAGAAAATATCTCCTTTAACATTCACATCATCGGCGAACCATTCTGTAAGTCCTCCCGGCGTACTCAGACGTGGATAGAGGACTTTGGGAGAGGAATTGAGGGTATATTCCAGGGTTATCTTTTTTTTCATAGCTAAATACTTCGGTTGTATAGTAATGAACAAAAATGTGATTATTTCATTGAGAAAAACTGAATCGATCTCATTATGGTTCCTTGTCCAATGTATGAAAAATATTGATGCAAGAAAAATAAATTCTCCAATTGATGAACGATTAATTTTTTCAAAGTCTGCAAATATATAAGAATTTAAAACTATCGTACAGTCGTATAAATAAATTGTCATTATATGAAAAGAAATATATCTTTGCATCCGCTTTCAACCGCCGAAGCCTTGGCGAAGGCGGTTTAGGTTAAAATACCGCCTTCGCTAAGGCTATGGCGGACAAAGGGCGAGGCCATCCTTCGCCAAGGCTCCGGATGGCGAGGTAGCTCAGCTGGTTAGAGCGCATGACAAATGCGATTTAAAAGCTGTAATGTTGAAATAATGGCGAGGTAGCTCAGCTGGTTAGAGCGCGTGATTCATAATCACGAGGCCGCGGGTTCAAGTCCCGCTCTCGCTACAAGAAGGAAGAGGGGATTGATTTACATCTGTTCCCTTTACTGTTATTAGTCAGTTTATGTATTGCCCTGCTATTTTTCAGGCGTTTTTTTGTTCTTTCTTCTTCCAAAATCAGACCCTTCGATCGATTCCTCTATCACGGGCAA
>CAYQDZ010000046.1:0-15990 GCA_964416375.1 uncultured Bacteroidales bacterium | reverse complement strand
TTCCTTGGATTTTATCTCATGAAAAATACGGGGTTTTTCACGTTCGACTATCTATTGCGATTTCTTTACTTAACGATCTTATGAAAACAGGTATACGTACTATATGATAATCTTAAAAAAAAAGGAGGAAAGTATGTTACTTTCCTCCTTTTCATTCTATTTAATAGTAAATTCATTTCATACTTCAATCTCTGTTACCATCCCGGAGTTTGTTCCAGTTCTCCCTCTGCTAAAAGAATTTCAGTTTCAGGAATGGGCAGGAAGCCTCCTGTTTCAAGCGGGAAGGTAATTGAATATTCTCTCTCATCTCCAACCCACAAAATGGTCGTACCATTGGCTGCTTCAATGGCGGTCTTGGCATCGGCGATTCCCCAGCGTAGCAGATCGTGATAACGAAGGCCTTCGAAAGCAAATTCATGACGGCGCTCAAGCTTGATATCGTCGAGTGTCGGGCTTGCAATAGGATCCAGTTGTGCACGTGCACGAACTTCGTTGAAATGAGCTGCTGCATTCGGACCACCCAGTTCGGCCGACATAAGAAGTACATCGGCAAAGCGGATTAATACATCGTCCTGCATATTCCATAGCATAAAGTTAGATGGTGCGCCATATAAGGCATAATAAATACTCTCCAAGACACCATCCAGGTTATAATCGTAAGTAGGGCAATATTTCTTCTGTATGTACCCTGTTTCCTGGGTTTGAGTATAGGTTGTAGTAGTACCTCCCCAGATATAATTATTCGTGATCGCGGTATCATCCGGATTATCCGTATCATACATATTGAGTATGGATCCTTCCCTGCGTAAATCACCCTCCTCGTAACTTGCCCAAAGCTGTGGATTAACCGTTGCAAGTCCCCAACCCTGACCAAAGGGCTGGTATGACTGGTCTCTTAAACCCACATATAAGCAGTGCATGTTTGCGTAACGTAATTGTTGATCCGAGTTATACCCGGCATAGGGGGAATATTTGATAGCCAGGATAGTTTCATAATTACCACCTTCTTCACCTGCCCAGGAAAGATTGTTATTAGCCACCATAGCATAGCCGCTTACAGAAGAATAGGGCCAGTTATTCCTGAAATCGGGTAACAGGTCGTGGCCGCTATTGTTAATACAATCCTCGAGCCAGCCAATAACCTGGTCTTTCGAAACTGAACCTCCTTCGGAAAGGGGGAGTTCAGTTTGTTCGTAGTATCCTGTATAAAACAGGAAAATACGGGCCATCATGGTTTCGGCAGCCCATTTTGTGGCATGTCCCAGACGTTCTACGGCGATATCCTGGTAGGGGGTAGAAGGAAGAAGTTCGATGGCTTTCTTCATGTCAGAGGCAATTTGACCGTACATCACTTCCGGAGTTGCCCGTACAATCTCATCCCCGTCGGGTTCGAGTCGCAAAGGTGCCGGACCGAAAAATTTCGATACCCTGAAATAGAAATAAGCCCTCAGGAAATGAGCTTCACCAAGGTCCCTGTTTTGTTCCTCCGCATCATCGTAAACAACCTGGTCGAACCGTTTAATGATAAGATTGGTCCTTAATATTCCTTCCCAGTTTCTGTCATAGAGTTCCTTATAAAAGTTGGGATTGGAAATAGTGAAATTATCGGTACGGTGAAAACCATCAAGATCATTTGCGTTATCGCCACCACCGAAACAGTCATCCGATAAAACATCGGCGACAAGCATGGGATGGTTATGACCGGCATCGAGCGGAAGTGCAGAATAGGCTCCGGCGAGCATTTCCTGAACATCTTCAGGGATCTGGAAGTAGCTTTCGTCGGTTTTCTGATACAAGTTCTTTGTGTCAAGCCATTCTTCGGAACAGCTTGTCCATAGGAACATAATTACGGGTAATATATATACTATTTTTTTCATATCGATTCAGTTTTTTTTAAAAGGAAATGTTAACGCCAATCATGAATGTCCTGGCTTGAGGATAGATTCCCAAATCAATTCCGGAACCCCACTCATAATCATTATCCGGATCATCATCATAAACATCTGCCGGAGCGTAGCTTACTTCAGGATCCATACCATTGTATTTGGTAAAGGTGTAAAGATTATTGACTGCACCGTAAATACGGAATTCCTGTGCCGGAAGGTTTTTAAATATTTCCTTCAGGTTATACCCGATGGTCAAATTACTGATACGGAAGAAATCGGCATTATAAATGTATATATCGGATATATTGTTCCAGCTACGGAGGCCACCTTGAACTACCCTTGGTAATCGGTCTGATGTTCCCGGGCCGTCCCAGGATTCATATATCTCGGTCGTCCAGTTATCAAATTGGCTATCAGACGAACGATAGCTTTTGGCAATTTGATGGCCGAACTGACCGTATCCGGTTAAATTCAGGTAAATGCCCTTGTACTCTAAACTCATCTGGAGTCCGATAATAAAATCGGGATGCGGGTTACCGATCATCACTTTGTCATCGTTGTCAATATCACCATCGCCATCGGTATCAACAAATTTAAGGTCGCCGGGATATAGGGAGCTATATGGATAATAGGCACTGTCGCCTACATCAGTACCCTGGCTGTTATAGGCAATCAGGTCGGCTTCATCCTGTATAACTCCATCGGTTTTAAAACCCCAGAAGAAGCCGATGGGTTTACCCACTTCGCAACGGAACATTTCAGTTGTATTATTACCGAGTTGGGCGGCTGGTCCATGAATTATGGAGTCGTTGTTGGGGATACTAACCATCTCGTTTTTATTATAGGCAAAAGTTCCCGCAATACTATATTTGAAGTCACCTTTGCGTTGGTTCCAGCGAACCATGCTCTCGATACCGGTGTTTCTTACATTACCGCCGTTGACAACCGGGGCGTCTGTTCCGTCCATCGAGGAGGAAGGGGCAATAAGAAGCCAGTCTTTTGTAGATTTCCGGTACCAGTCGACCGAGAACTGCAGTTTATTATTAAGCATATACATATCGGTACCCACATTGGTTTGTTCCGATGTTTCCCAGTGAATTCCTGAGTTAGGCACCTGGTAGGGAGTAGAACCAACAGTGATAATTGAATGATCCGGGCCAAAATAGTAATTAACTCCTTCCGTAGAAATATTTGCCTGGTAAGCAAAATTTCTTCCTACATCCTGGTTTCCGTTTTGTCCCCAGCTGAAGCGTAGCTTCATAAAATTGAGCCACGTTGCGGTACTTTGCATAAAATCTTCATTGGAAAGCACCCATCCTGCCGAGAAGGAAGGGAACACTCCCCAGCGATGCCCGCGGTCAAAATTGGAAGAACCATCGTAACGAAGTGTGGCATTCAGAAGGTAAGTTTCTTTGAAATCGTAGATTAACCTGCCGAAATACGAAATCATAGCCCAGCCGTATTCATCTTTCGACCCGAAACTGGCCAGTGTAACATTAGTAATATCCAGGGGATCGAAATTATCCAGGTAAGCATATTCGTAATTGTTAAAAACGCTATTTTCATTTTCACCTTCAAAGCTCAGGTTTCTTTCATTTCTCATAAACTCGGCACCGGCAAGTACGCTGAACGAATGCATATCCCGAATTCTGAAATCGTAGCTTGCCGTGTTGGTCGATGTCCATGTGTACCCCGACCACATATTCTGGCGGAGAAAATCATTATTTGCAAAGGTTTGGGTGCCTAAGTAATACTCAGGTACCCATTGCCTGCTGGAACCGTACCCGTTATTTACGCCAAATGAGGAGCGTAATTTTAGTTTTTTCAGGGGTTGAATCTCCAGGTAGGCATTACCTGTTATGGTATTGTTATTATTGGTATTCCACTTCGAGTTGTTTACCATATTTGCAATAGGATTAACTGTGTTCATGCTGGTCCAGTCGATACCATAATGATAAGGATAAGCTTCATCCTCCTCGTCTTCGGCATACATAGGCAGGAAAGGATCGGTCGTAAGCATATTCCGGATATCGCTCCAATAGAGGTTTCCTGTGCGCAGAGTAGGGTTGCTTTCATTCGTGTAAGTCAGGTTTTCACCTATGACAACCAGTTTTCGTCCGTCTTTCTCGAAAAGGACATGCTCGCTGTTAAGACGCAGATTAATACGCTTGTAATCGTTATTGGCCTGTTTCCCTATTGTTCCCTGTTGATCGAAATAAGAGGCTCCCAGCGAGAATATAGATTTTCCCGAACCACCAGTAATATTTAATGAATGATTCTGTACAGGTGCATTTTTTTGGGTAGCAAGTTCAAACCAGTTTGTTCCTTCATAGGTTCCATTTTCAATTTCATCCCAGAAAGGAATATTTCTGCTGGCGAAATCGATTTCATCTCTACCGGCATTTACATTGGCCCTGTTTTGTATTTCCATATATTGCTGGGCGTTCAGCATCTCAGGAGGATTATAAACATTTTGCCAGCCAAAATATCCGCTGTAGTTTACAGAGGTAGCAGAACTATACCGACCTTTCTTAGTAGTAACAAGTATTACCCCGTTGGCCCCACGTGAACCGTAAATAGCAGCAGAAGCTGCATCTTTCAGGATATCGATATCTTCAATATCGGAAGGGCTGAGATAATCAATATCTTCCATTGCTATTCCGTCAACAATATATAAGGGAGTATAATTACCGGTTGTACCAATACCGCGGATAAAAATCTTATTGCCGGCTCCCGGTATACCGCTGTTCTGTGAGATACTAACTCCCGGTGAGAGACCCTTCAGGGCATCCATACTTCCTGTGGTATTCATGGCCTGTATGTCATCCCCGCTCACATTCAGGTTGGCTCCGGTACTTAATTTCTTCTTCTGAACACCATAACCGATGACTACAATCTCATCCAAACCGATAATATCAGGTGATAAGTTAATATCTAAAGTGGTCTGAGATCCAACCGGTATTTCTTCACTTAGAAATCCAATGTAGCTGAAAACAATAATATCACTGCTTTTTGCATGCAAAGTGTATTTGCCGTTCACATCCGTAATAGAGCCTGTTGAGGTGCCCTTAATAAGTATTGAAACTCCGGGTAAAGGCTCACCAGTATTAGCATCAAGAACTGTACCCGTAATCACTTTCTCTTCTTCCTGCAAAATATCACTTGCAGTAAGATTTTGAATGTGTAGGAAAGAGATAAGCCCTAAAATAAGAAACGGGATCCTTAATCCGGGAAATCTTTTCCAATGCGAAATTGTAAAGATTTTTTTCATAGCAATTAATGGGTTATGTTAGGTTAATAATTATTCAAAAATATAAGAAAATTATAGAACCCCATAAAAATAGCTTTCAAAGTTAAACTTGAGTTCACTCTTTTGGAGTTAAAAAACCGAAAATTATAAGATATAATGAATCCCGGTTCAGCCTTTTTTTCTATACATATCATCTATGCAAATCGCTTTGACAAACAGGAAATTATCAACTTTATTCCGTAAGGTTATTTTGCAATATTGTATAATGAAGTTCCTGTTTAATTGACTTGTTTCTTTAATTCTACCAATTCACCATAGTATTTATGAAACTTGTCATCATCCCCTGCGTCACGACTTATTGAACTGAGAGCATGCAGTATATTGGAATTGAATGGATTTATCTGATATCCCCTTTCAAGGATTTTTATTGCTTCAATACTATAGCCATCTGAATTTAAGGCAATTCCATAAACAAAAATATAATAGGTATTATCAGGCTCCAGTTCAACCGATTTAGCATACATTTCAAGAGCTTTCTGAACCATAGTGAAATTATCAAAGTTCCCGAGGACAGTTTCTTCATTCACAACATCCATTGCCATATCATGGTGCGACCCGATGTAAGTTTTGTATACTTCTTCATGACAAGAATAACATTGGCTGCGATCAACATACCCGGTTCATGTTGGATCCTTTGTTGGGCCTCTGTTGCAGGATACCAGCAATACAACAGAAAAACCACATACAAAAACTGTAAATTTATACATGCCTGAAAATTCAGGTTCTATCTTTTGATATGAAATATAACCATTTCCTGTTGTAAGTTCAGTGAAAAAAATGCCAGGATATTGGTTTTATTATTTCAGGTGGGCTTCTTTCAAATTTTACCGGATATAAAAATGTTGTTTAATAATTGTATTAAGATAACACTTCCATGAATGGAATTCTGCTTTCACTATTTCGTTCATTAACTTAATGGCCTTTTTTGTTAAATAAATATTTATCATGTTCCAAATGATTGCATAAATGCCTTACATTGTCTAAATTTATTTCCATCATTAAAATTTCCCTTATATGATTCGATTATATCCTTCTTCTTTTAAATTACTCATTCTCATTTCTGTACTATCAATTTTTTCCTGTTCATCTGTCGAGCCTTATAAAAATCCCAAACTCCCTGTTGAAAAACGGGTTGAAGATTTGATCTCAAGAATGACTCTTGAAGAAAAAATCAAACAAATGATCGATTATTCCGATTCTATTCCCAGGCTTGGAATTCCCGAGTACAACTGGTGGAATGAAGGGCTGCATGGTGTTGCACGGGCAGGCATAGCAACTGTATTTCCTCAGGCCATTGGACTTGCAGCAACATTCAATGACAGCCTGATGCTTGAAGTAGCTACTGTTATTTCAGATGAATTCAGGGCCAAGTATAACGATTACCAAAAAAAGAATGAACGTGACCGCTACAAAGGTCTCACCATATGGTCGCCAAATATCAATATTTTTCGTGATCCCCGCTGGGGTCGGGGCCAGGAAACATATGGAGAAGATCCCTACCTTACATCCCGTATGGGTGTGGTTTTCGTCAAAGGTTTACAGGGCGATGATCCTAAGTATTTCAAGACCATAGCAACTCCGAAACATTATGCTGTACACAGCGGTCCCGAACCCCTTCGTCATGAATTTGATGTGGATGTCAGTCAACGGGACTTTATGGATACTTATTTACCTGCTTTCGAAGCCTGTATTAAAGAAGGAAATGCACAGTCTGTTATGAGTGCATACAATCGTTTCCGGGGCGAATCATGCACCGGAAGTAAGTATATGTTAACAGACATTCTGAGAAAAAACTGGGGATTTGATGGATATGTTGTATCAGATTGCGGTGCTGTATATGATATTTATGCCTATCATAAATTGGCGAAATCAGAAGCTGAAGCAGCAGCCATTGCGGTGAAATCCGGATGCGATCTCAATTGTGGCCGAAGCTATCATCATCTTAAAACAGCTATTGATAGTGCCTACCTTACCGAAGAAGATATTGACCTTGCATTAAAAAGGCTCTTTAAAGCTCGTTTCCGCTTGGGTATGTTTGATCCTCCCGAGATGGTCCCCTTCCATAAAATCCCTTATGAAGTAAATGATTGTCAGGCACATCGCAGATTATCGGTGGAAGCAGCCAGAGAAGCTATTGTATTGTTGAAGAATGAAGATCGTTTGCTGCCTCTGAGCAAAAAAATGAAGACCATTGCTGTTATCGGCCCCAATGCTGATAATCCGGAAGTCATGCTGGGAAATTACAATGGATTTCCTTCGGAATATGTTACACCTGTTGAGGGTATACGGCGAAAAGTAGCGGCTGATGTACATGTTTATTATGCCAAGGGCTGCAATTACCATGAAGATTATCTTGAGAAAGAAGTAGTAAAATGGCAGTATCTCAGTTCAGAAGGCACAAGCGGACTTACCGGTGAGTACTTCAATAATCCCGATCTTGAAGGTACACCTTATGAAGTACGTACCGATTCCGTCATAAACTTTTCCTGGTTTAACCGGGCACCTTTGCCGGGCATGAATCCTGAAAATTATTCCATCCGGTGGCATGGATACATCACCGCACCCCAGACCGGAAAATACCTGATCTCTCTCAGCGGTGATGATGGTTTCAGATTGATTGTTGATGACCAGTTGATGATTGATGCCTGGGGCGAAGGCTGGAAAACAGAACACAATTATATGAGGTTTGAAGCAGGCAGTAAGCATAGCATAGAAATTGAGTATTACCAAAAAGAATGGTTTTCATTTATTAGTTTTGAATGGGGTTTGCCTACAGAAAATGCGGAAGCAAAAGCGCTGGAAATAGCAAAACAATCAGATGTGATTGTATTCGTTGGTGGCTTATCTCCAAAATTGGAAGGTGAAGAAATGAAGGTTAACCTTTCAGGATTTTATGGAGGAGACCGTGTTTCTCTTGATCTTCCCGCCATACAAACAGAAATTCTGAAAAAACTGAAAGCATTGGGAAAACCCATGGTATTAGTTCTCATGAACGGAAGTGCACTTTCTGTAAACTGGGCCGATGATAACATACCGGCCATTTTGGAAGCCTGGTACCCGGGACAGGAAGGAGGAACCGCCATTGCCGATGTGTTATTTGGCGATTACAATCCTGCAGGACGTCTTCCTGTAACATTTTATAAATCATCTGATCAATTGCCTCCCTTCGAAGATTATACTATGGAGGGACGTACATACAGGTATTTCAAAGACGATCCCTTATACAGCTTTGGCTATGGTCTGAGCTATACGGAATTTGCGTATTCTCATCTCGAAATTCCAAAAGCCATAAGCACAGATGAGGAGCTTAAGATTACGGTGAATCTTACAAACACCGGAGATTATGATGGAGATGAAGTGGTCCAATTGTATATCAGGCATATCAACTCTGCCTACCCTGTTCCAATTCATGCTCTGCAGAGCTTTAAAAGAACGTATCTGGAAAAAGGAAAACAAAAAACGATTTCCTTTACATTATCACCAAAACAATTATCGGTCATTGATGATAACAACCGGCGTGTTGTATTGCCTGGAAAGATACAGGTATTCATAGGTGGACAACAGCCTGATCAGAAAAGAATGAGTCCTGCTAAAGTACTTACTGCGGAAGTTCAGTTAACAGGAAAACCCAATGTAATTGACAAATTGGATTAATTTATTGGAAAACTGGAACATATGATTGCTTCCCTCAAAGAAGTGATCTGTTTTTTTTAATAACTATCCCGGTATATCCATTTATTATCCCTATGAAATATATTAGGTTAGCAAAAAAGAATTTAGTACGATGAACATTTCCCACATAGACCAGATCATCATAATCCTTTACCTTATCATTAGTATTGGTATTGGTATCTATATGTCGAAACGGGCCGGTAAAAGCACAAGTGATTTCTTCTTAAGCGGTAGAAAACTTCCATGGTATATTGCAGGAACCAGCATGGTCGCAACAACTTTTGCTGCCGATACCCCTTTGGCAGTAGCTGAGTTGGTAGCACAAAATGGTATTGCGGGTAACTGGTTATGGTGGAATATGCTGTTCGGCGGTATGTTAACTGTTTTTTTCTTTGCCAGATTGTGGAGACGTGCCAATATACTTACCGATACTGAATTTGTTGAAATCAGGTATTCAGGGAAGGAAGCGCGTTTTTTAAGAGGATTCAAAGCAATTTATATCGGTATAGGAATGAATGCAGTAGTCATGGCCTGGGTGAACCTGGCGATGGTGAAAATCCTGAGAGTCATGTTTCCTGAACTGACATTTTTTGGTATTGAGGAGATTAGGTTTTTGGGTATCACCTTCTCTTCGCACCTTATGGCAGTTGGCTTAATGATGATCTTTGTTGCTCTGTATTCCGCTTTATCAGGCTTATGGGGAATATCTCTCACGGATACATTTCAGTTTGTAATGGCAATGGGTGGCAGCATAGCTCTTGCCATTTTTGCTGTAAAACACATTGGTGGCATACCCGCTTTAAAATCTCAGCTTTCTGAAGTGGAATGGGTATTTGATTTTTTCCCGGAAATCAAAAGCAGTAAATCCATTGCAGGCAATTCGACAGGTTTGCTAAAAATGAGTGTCACAGGATTTGTGGCCTATCTTGGTGTGCAGTGGTGGGCCAGCTGGTACCCAGGTGCAGAGCCCGGAGGTGGCGGTTACGTTGCCCAACGTATGATGTCTGCAAAAAATGAAAAACATTCACTCCTTGCCACCTTGTGGTTTCAGATCGCACATTATGCCATCCGACCCTGGCCATGGATACTAGTTGCCCTGGTTGCCCTGGTATTGTATCCTCATGTTCCTGACAAAGGAGAAACCTATGTTATGGTTATCCGCGACTTGCTTCCATCGGGATTATTGGGATTGCTATTAGCAGCCTTTCTGGCAGCCTATATGTCAACCATAGCTTCCCAGACGGTATGGGGTACTTCTTATATAATCAACGATTTTATAAGGCCTTTTATCAAACCAGGCGCAAAAGAAAAATATTATGTTAGAATTTCCCGAATGGTCACTGTATTGCTCATTATTTTTTCTTTTTTGGTTACCTCGCAAATAGAACGGATCAGCGATGCATGGAAATTTATCCTGACATGCAGTGGCGGTATAGGACTGGTCTTGATTCTCAGGTGGTTTTGGTGGCGCATCAATGCATGGTCCGAGATATCGGCTATGATTGCACCCTTCGTAGTATATCCTGTATTGCACTTTCACTATCATATGAATTATGAAAATACATTGCTGATTATTGTGGCCTGGTCAACTTTTGTTTGGGTGATCGTTACATTTCTTACATCACCAACCAGCAATAAAAAACTGAAAGCTTTTTACACCAGAATCCATCCGGGAGGAAAAGGCTGGAAGACTATTGCCAGTCAATTACCGGAAGTAAAAGGTGATTCAGGATACAGAATCTTGTTTGTAAGCTATCTGTTTGGTTGCCTTCTGGTACTCTTTAGTCTGTTTGGTTTTGGAAAAATTATATTTAAAGAGTATTCTACCGGATTCATATTTCTCGCTATCGCCTTAATAAGCGGAATTGTGGTTTATCGCAATCTGTCGAAAACGGGATGGGACAAAATAGGAAAGTAAAAAGCCTTGAATATAATTGAAAATACTGTCAGAGCTTTTCTATTTAAACTACTTCGTTATTTCTTTTCATATACTCTAATACTTCATCTGCCTGGCAAAATGCAAGGGCAGTATAGGTATCGGCTGCGCCGTAGTAAATCGCGATTCTTCCTGTGTCGGCATCATAAATGTTGGCACAGGGAAAAGTTACATTGGGAACAAAACCTGTGGTTTCATATTCCTTTTCAGGGGTAAGCAAATAGTCACGGCTTCTGAGCAATACTTTTCCGGGGTCATTTATATCCAGTAAAACAGCACCAAAGCTATACACAAATCCGTTGCAGGTACCTGAAACTCCATGGTAGAACATCAACCAGCCTTCTGTGGTTTCAATAGGTACCGGACCACCTCCGATTTTGGTTCCCTGCCACCATCCCTGGCTTCCTTTTCCCATCACCCAACGGTGTTTTCCCCAATACATCAGGTCAGAACTTTCGCTCATATAGATATCTCCAAAAGGCGTATGTGCACTATCACTTGGACGACTAAACAATACATAGTTATTCTTTATCTTCCTCGGAAAAAGTACTCCGTTGCGATTAAAGGGCATCAATGGATTGGGCAGGCGTGTCCAGGTTTTAAAATCTTTGGTCATCCCCATCCCGATGGAAGCTCCATTCATATCATCACACCATACAACATAATAGGTATCATCTATTTTTACAAAGCGCGGATCGTATCCATAACTAATCGGATCAGGTTTTCCATTCTCATCAACCCATGGTATAATATGATCATCAATATCAAATTGAAATCCATCTTTACTCCTGCCAAAATGTATATTGGCCCTTCCGTTTTTATGGTCGGCACGAAAAACTCCGACAAAGGCTCCGTCATTTGGCAGCACGGCGCTATTATAAATTCTTGCGGTTGATGGCGTTGGATTCCATCCGATTAAAGGATTTTTACTGTATCGCCACATGACCCTGTCATATCCCTTCGGTTTATCTTCCCATGGAAGATTCGGCAAAGCATTACCAATGATTGTGTTGCTCATTATTAGAATAAATTAAAAATGTATTATGTAAATTAACCGTGCAAAGATGATAAAAATATTGCGTTTGCGAAAGCAAAGTAATGGAACTTGAGCTATCCTTTCCTGCCAATGCTTTTCAATTTTCAGAATCTAAAATTTACTTCCGCATAACAACATGATTTTATTCCTGAGATTTGTATTTTCACCATACCAATTAAAGATACAAACTGATCCTCATGATGAACAGGAATGTGCCATTATATGCTGATGTTATTCTACCACTGGCAGTTCCTCAATATTACACCTATCAGATTCCTGATCAAAATTCAGAAAAAGCTCAGATCGGTTGTCGTGTTACCGTGGTTCTCGGGAAGCGACGGATTTATACAGGAATTATCAGAACTATCCATAATAATCCGCCCGAAGGATACCGCATCCAACCTATTTTATCTGTTTTGGATGAGACTCCTGTTGTTACCATCCAACAAATTGAATTCTGGGAATGGCTGGCTGATTATTACATGTGCACTCCGGGGGAGGTGTATCGTGCAGCTTTACCTTCGGGCTTAAAGCTGGAAAGTGAAACGAAGATTTATCCAAAAGAGCCTGATACTCATCCTGCATCTTTAACAGTTGTTGAAAACCAACTCCTTGATATTCTCGATCATTCACCAGGCATTAGCCTGCAAAAACTTTCATCCGTAGCAGGGAAAAAAGATGTAATGCCTTTTGTTAACAGCCTGATAGAAAAAGATGTTGTAACACTTGAGGAAAGCCTGAAAAAAGGATTCAAATCCAAATTGATCGATTTTGTTGAGCTGGAAGAAAAATATCAATCGAATAACAAACTCCATGAACTGCTGAATTCCATGGAGAAGAAAGCTCCAAAACAGGCAGAATTGCTGCTTTGTTTTTTAAAAACGGATGCCCCGGACCACAAGATTAAAAAGGTTCTTACTCCAAAAGATAAATTGCTGAAATCAGCGAATGCAGCTCATGCAACCTTGAATTCAATGATAAAAAAAGGCATTTTTAAACTCATTACAAAAGAAATCAGTCGCTTATCAGACGAAGAAATAACCACCAAGGATCCCTTTGAGTTAAATGCTAAACAAAGTGAAGCTTACCGAACCATTAAAAGTCAATTTGAGGACAAAGATGTGGTTCTTTTGCATGGTGTTACCTCCAGTGGGAAAACCGAGATTTACATACACCTTATCGCAGAGCAGATAAAAAAGGGGAAACAAGTACTCTATTTGTTGCCGGAAATCGCCCTGACCGCACAAATGATAAAACGTTTAAAAAGTGTGTTTGGAAACAAAGTGGGGATCTATCATTCCAAATTTTCTGATGATCAGCGTGTTGAAGTATTTCAAAATCTGGCTGGAGTCAGAAAACTAAACAGTCCAACCTACCAGGTGATCTTAGGCGTAAGATCTTCCATTTTTTTACCCTATTCCAATCTCGGATTAGTCATTATTGATGAAGAACATGAAAATACCTACAAACAATTTGATCCGGCACCCCGTTACAATGCGCGCGATGCGGCAGTAGTACTTGCAGGTAAGCATGGAGGAAAAGTGCTCATGGGAACCGCCACTCCTTCTTTTGAAACATACATGAACGCCATAACAGACCGATACGGGCTGGTTGAATTGCACGATAGATACCTGGATATTCTCTTGCCGGAAATCAAGGTGGTCAATGTGCGTGAAGCAAGACGCAAAAAACAAATGCATTCTCTTTTCACGCCAGCCCTTCTTGATGGGATTAGTGAATCTCTAAAAAATAAAGAGCAAATTATACTTTTTCAAAACCGGCGGGGTTTTTCTCCTTTTATTGAATGCAATGCATGCGGCTGGATACCGTATTGTAAAAATTGTGACGTCAGCCTTACGTATCATAAAAAAACAAATAAACTTATCTGTCATTATTGCGGATATAGCATTGTAAATCCCGTCCATTGCAACTCCTGCGGTAATCCTGATGTTCAAACACGCGGCTTTGGCACCGAAAAAATAGAAGATGAAATTGCATTGATCTTCCCCGATGCCAAAGTCAAAAGAATGGACCTTGATACTGCCCGGACACGCAGATCATATGAAAAAATTATCGCAGATTTTGAAAACCGGAAAATTGACATTCTGATAGGGACACAAATGATCTCAAAAGGACTGGATTTCGACCATGTGAAAATTGTCGGGATATTAAATGCCGATAATATGTTGCATTTCCCTGATTTTCGTTCTTATGAACGAAGTTTCCAACTCATTGCCCAGGTAAGTGGCAGAGCAGGCAGAAAAAATAAACAGGGAAAAGTTATTATACAAACAGGCGATCCGGAAAATACCGTAATAAAGTATGTTATGAAAAACGATTACAAAGGGTTTTTTACACAACAACTCCAGGAAAGAAAAAATTTCAAATACCCTCCATATGTCAGATTGGTAAAACTAACGCTACGTCATAAGAAATTACCTGTTGTCAGCCATGCTGCTAATATGTTGGCAGAAGAATTAAGAAAAGTGCTCGGGGAACGAGTTGTTGGTCCTGAATTTCCACTCATCAACAGATTATTCACTTTTCATCAGAAATGTATCCTGGTTAAAATTGAGCGCGACAAACAATTTTCTCAAAGGCGAAAATTGATGCGTGAGGCTATTGATAAGATCCATGCAAATCCAAATTTCAAAAGTCTGCACATCATACCCGATGTAGATCCGTTGAATTAGAGATTTCATTGAACGGAAAGAAACATATACCTATAGATCAGAATCAAACCATGGAACAACCTTATTCAAGATGCACAATAAATTCTAATGAATCATTCCAATTCACCAAATGGCCCACTATATGAAAAGAAGATTCCTGCTCTATACAATATTTATAATAGTAACGGTTGATGCATCAATCGCACCAAATAGAGTTGGCTGGTGAATCAATGAGGAAAAAAAGAAATATGATAAGTATAGAAAATAATTAAATTTAATTAATCACTGACAGTTGAAAACGAGTTCTTTGTTTGATGAAAATGGGGGGCACTTTGGACCGGTGAAGGTGGTCAATTTAAATTGGAATTAGGGAGTCACTTTGACCGGTGATTGCACCCAATTATAAATACTTAATGTGATTTCTATGAATACTAAAGAATTTATAAATCATGTTTTAATTAATGAATTTAAGGATATTTCTGAAAGACATCCTTACATTTCTTTTGGCTTGATATGCCTTAGAATAGAGTTTATTGGTAAATGTATAAAATTACAAAAAAAGCAGGCCATAAGCCTGCTTTTTATATCTTACCAAAATTTTTATTTCTGGTGTTCAAGCTTGTACCAATAGATTGAACCAGCAATAAGAATTAATGCTGCTGTTCCTAAAAGTATGTATACTGCATCCATATTTATTCATCAAGATGCTGAATCCATTTTTTTCCTACAGGGGAAAGTATAAATACCAGCCCAATAAATCCAACTATACATAATCCTGCAAAAAACCAAATAGCTGTCATTTTTTATTCCTCCTTTCTTTTATAACAATAAAACCAATTATTGCGAAAAAAATTGCTGCAATAATACCAAGAATCAAAACTAAATTCTTGTTTTCAGATATACTAATTATTTGGCTAAGAACTACACCTCCAAATATCAGTTTTGAGATATCAATGAAATATTTTCCAAGTTCTTTTTTCATATCACTCATAGCAAAGTTAATGATTTACAGGTTAATAAAAAAGGTATCAAAGAATACCTTCATCCGCCATTGAAGTATAGCCATCATATGCAGTAAGTATGATGTGATCCAAGAGTTTTATATTTAGTATTTCTCCAGCCTCCTTAACTTTCTTTGAAATTTTAACATCTGCCTGGCTGGCCTGAAGGTTTCCGCTTGGGTGATTGTGTGCAAGAATTATACTACTAGTGTGGTAATTATTAAATTTGTTTACTAATATTTTGGTTCTATTTTTTCTTTATGCAAGGCAAAGTTTACAGGCATAGCCATAGCTACGGCGAAAAACTTTAACGCAGCAGAAAGGAAAAAGAGGGCTGAAATAAGTGAATGAAATTAGTAATTACTACACTAGCATTCGCTTTTAGCGCATACTGAAATATTACTTTCACATCAATAACGCAGCCGGTAGTTCCTCCCTTTGATAGTGTAGTTATGCCTAAAACACGGTTGGCCCTGT
>CAYQDZ010000045.1:0-16167 GCA_964416375.1 uncultured Bacteroidales bacterium | reverse complement strand
AAAGTAAGGTACATCGTATTATTTCAAACAAGTAAAGGTTATAAAGCAACTGTCCCAACTGTCCCACTTAGAAATACTGGGACAGTTGGGACAGTTAAATATACCAGAGTAAATTATTCTTTAATCCCACACTAATAATAACTATGAAAAATATAAAAGGAATAGTATTCACTAATGCATGGAAGAAATATAGAAATTCATCTGAGCATACTAAGAAAGAGTTATCTAAACTACTCACACGGGAGTGGGAAATTCAAAAAGAACTGCTTGTATTCATGTACCATAAAGACTTAGTAATAAAGAAAGCAGTTGAAATGTTTTTACTAAAAAGAAAATTTGCAAGCCTTTATCATAGACATATTAAGATCATGCAAACATTAGATGTGTATTTCGATATTATCGGTTGTAACGATTATTCAAAGGAATATCTAATAAAGTATGATAATTACTACAAACTGAGATTGAAAAACTCAAACAAATATATTAAGATCGAAAAGAATCTAAATCCTAATAAACTAAGCAAAATACTGCCAGCGAAATCGATCAGTAGTGTTATATCCTATATAAAAATAACTGAAATGTTATTTTCCAAATTGGAAAAGATTGATTTAAAAATAAATCAAATGAAATTAATTAAAATGATATACATAAAACAGATACTCGATAGACTATCCTATCCTATAGCTCTTAAAACGAAAAACAAAAACGACTATTTTAAAGTATTGCGTGTGACTAAAAAATTGATTTACCTCGATCAAAACCTCGTCTATAATAAAGCAGGTCTTTTCTACAAACAAATTCCTTATGAGTTTTTATATGGAATTGCTGTAAAAAATAATCCTAAAGTAATTTTACCCCTAAAAGCACAAAAGCAAATTGAAAGAAAAATTAAAATAGAAGAATTAGGATTGGTTTGACAAAAGTAAGACTAAAAGTTATAAGATTGCTCTATCATACCTTCCAGAAAACTGTCCGTTATTATCATCCCGAGTGTGATAAGTCGAATTTGTCTTCTTATAATAAGGTGCCCCATTATGATAATTGCTAGAATTGGAATACTTATCCAAAAAGGAAACTGGGATAGGGAAAATAACAAAATGCAAAATAATAGGACAGGCACAACTTTTTGGTAGGTGAATAAAACATTCAAACGGTCTCGGTAGTATTCTTGAAGCTCCAATCGAAATGAAGCAATGGCTGGTATATTTTCTTCCTGTATGGCTTCACTTGATGGCATGACTACTTTTGGTAATAACTGGAAATTAAATTCAATACGCTTAGTCGACATAACCTATTTCTTTTAATTTATTATATAAATCTTGGGCTATTGGGAATTCCTTATCGAGTAACAATGCTTCTTTCAAATTCTTCCATGCTTGGGAATAGTCTTCTTTTAATATATAGATGTGTGAAAGATTAGTGTAGGCAAATAATCGTAATAGTTCTTTATCTTCTGCTAGCTCAGATAACTTGATCACCTTAAAATTCAGATGAATGGATTTAGTGAAATTCTCTAAATAATTATAGGATTCGGCCAAACTGATCATAATCCATAGTAGGCTATCATCATTATAAGGTGTTTTTTCAATGATTGTCTCAAAGGTTTCGGCAGCTTCTTTATATCGGCTTGTTTGATTAAAAAGAAAAGCTTTGAAAAAGAGACCATGTTTCTCCCATTCTGTTTTTTCACAAAACCAATTGCAGATATTGATCAGTTCATCGGCATCAAGATTCTCATAATATAGGTACCATAGCCAGCCATCAACTTCAATTGAATCTGGTGTGATTTCTATCAGATCGTGGAAATACTGAAATCTTTTCTGGCAGTCTGGATTGATTAAAAATTTGGAAAGGAGGAATAGAAAATTTAGTTGGCTAACCAGCAGTTCATCATCAAGGAAGTCTTTTACTTGCGCAGTAGCATCAATAATGCCAGACAGATTCGCCAGATAAACATCAAATAATAGCTGATATAAGAGAAGGTTGATTCTATTCGATGGAGATTGCTTTAATGACATCGCAATTTCCTGATTTAATTCAATTATTACTTTCTTCTCCTTATCGGTAAGACCTTTGTTTTGTTTAATATACTGGCGAAGCTTGATCTGGGTGGGGCATGTGATTTTGTTGCCAATCTCTAAATCTTGGATATAGCTGATCAGGTGTGATTCTAATTCGGAAAAGTATTTCTCACCAAGCAATACCTCCATGTTTTTTATGCAATGAAAAGGATTTCTCGCCAGGAAAAAAAATTGAAGAAAATATTTTTGAAGGTAAAAAAAGAGGTGAGTATTGCTCACCTCTTTTCATCTTTTAGTCTGCATTCACTATTTCAGCTATTCTCTCACGACTTCTTTCGACATCAAATTGTGCTATGTAATTATTTGTTGTTGATAAATCCGAATGATTCAATGCTACCTGTAAATCGATAGGTTTAACATCATTCTGATTTATTATTTTACATGCGAAACTGTGTCGGGAGCCATGAAAACTAATTGGTGGTAGCTCCAACAATTTAAGCATCTTTTTTAATGCTTTGTGATTCGTGTTTCTTCGTTCATTTATTCTTTGTTCGACAAGCATTCTTGGTAATAGGTTCAAATCTGCTGGTATGTTTGGAATAACATACTGTTCACCATAATCCATAGCTTGTTCTAATATTAATAGTCTTATGAATCTAATTTGTTCAGCAGTATACCCTATTTGGTCATTTCCGAAAAGCGATTCAGTTCCCGTAAGCACCTTCTTCGTTCCGTTATAACACCACCATGCTATGTAATCCTCTGGGTATGCCATCAGATATTCCCAAAGATATTTTGAGGGCAAGAATAGCCGAAGCATAAAGATTGCTTTATCCTTTAAGATAATATCATGGGTCTCCTTCAAAGTTTTAGAAGCCTTATATGCGATAACTAATTTATTATTTACTTCACGGAAAGCTCTAAATTTTAACCTGTATAAATCTCCAACTCGCATTCCAAATGAGAAATACATCAACAACCAACTTGCAGCAGCCAGATATTGATTTTTAGAAAAATCATGCCTTAATATTGAATAACTTCTCATCTTATTGAAGAATTCAAGAATAAGTTCTGGTGCATAGTAGCGAGGCACTCTGTTTTTTGCAGCTTTTTCACTCTCTTTCAATTCCATAAACAAATCACCAACGGGTCTAACTCCATGAGTTTTACTAAGCCAAGCGTAGAATGTGTTTAACCTACTGAGATAGCTATTTACAGTAGTTGATGCCAGAGTTTTAAACTTACCATCGCCAATTGGTTTTCGATTACAGAATCGAACAAAACTCTTAACAAAATCATGAGTAATAGAATTGACATCAAAATCTTTACAATAAGCCTCAATATTTTTAAAGGTCGCATAGTAATTCTGCACTGTGTTAAATGAGACAGGGCTTTTCATCAAGTAATTAATATACTCATCACTTAAATAGCTGAACGAAAAATTATCGTTTAGATGTCTTTTTTTAATCTCAGAAATACCATATTGGTTTAAGATGTCATTTTTGATTTCTTCGAATTTCTGGTGAATTTCATCGGCTTGCCGATTGATTCTTTTTACCCTTCTATTCTTAAAATCGAATTGCTGAAATTTGATGTGGTAACCTAACGAAACAGATTTTCGTTTAGTTCTTGATTGGTAGATGCAGACTTTTACTGCGTGTAATCCATCCTTGTTTGGACGGGAATCTAAATTTAATCTAATAAGCATTATAAAGAACATTATTTTTTGCACCCTATCAGACTGAACTGATGGAATGTGTATTCTATACGCAAAAGTATCACAAAAGGTAACACACCATGTGGTAACTTATTTTATCTAAGAAAATACATATGTTCTAAATGCTTGGTGTTTAAGGCTTCTGGGGGTGCTATTTTTTTAAATCTAATCTGACCACATTCTCCACATGGTGAGTGTGAGGGAACATATCTACCGGTTGAATGGCGCTGATTTTATATTTTTCGCTTAAAATTTTAATATCCCGGGCCTGGGTTGCCGGATTACAACTAATGTATACAATACGATGAGCTTCTATTTTTAAAATGGATTGAACAACATCAACATACATACCTGCACGTGGCGGATCGGTGATAATCACATCAGGGACTCCGTGTTCACTTACAAAGTCTTCGTTTAGCAGATCTTTGATATCTCCGGCATGAAAAGTAGTGTTTTTAATTCCGTTAAGTTTAGCATTTGCCTGTGCATCTTTAATAGCATCTTCCGCATATTCCAAACCGATTACTTTTTTGCATTGTGATGCTATAAAATTTGCGATGGTACCTGTTCCTGTATACAAATCATACACTATTTCATCGCCTCTTAGTTGTGCAAACTTTTGAGCTATCTGGTAGAGTTTAAGGGCCTGTAATGTATTTGTCTGGAAAAACGATTTGGGGCCGATTTTAAATTTCAGGTCCCCGAGTTTTTCGTATATGTGATTTCTTCCGCTGAACAAATGCACATCCAGATCGTGGATGGTATCATTGACTTTCGGATTTATCATATACATCACCGATGTGATCTCCGGAAATTTGGTCTGTATGTGTGTTAAAAGATTTTTTATCTTGTCTTTCTCGTTTTTTTGAAAGACTACAATTACCATCCACTCACCGTATTCCGTATTTCGGATAATGAGGTTACGCATCAGCCCCACGTATTGTCCCTGGATGTAGTATGAGTAATTTTTAGCCAGGGTAAATGCTCTTACCTCATTTCTGATGCGATTGGAAAGATCATCCTGAAGGTAGCAGGTATCTATGTTCAATATTCTATCAAATTTTCCTGGAATATGAAATCCAAGTGCACGTCTGTCAGTGAATTTGTCTCCCGATTTGATTTCTTCATCGCTTAGCCATCGTATATTTGAAAATGTATATTCCAGCTTATTTCTATAATGTTGTTGCTTGTTTGAACCAAGAATAGCAGGTATCTCAGGTATTTCAACCTGCCCGATTCGTTGCAGATTGTCCGCCACCTGTTTTTGTTTGTAATAGAGTTGTTTTTCGTAAGACATATGTTGCCACTTGCATCCACCGCAAACGCCAAAATGTGTACAGAAGGGTTTTATTCTCGATTCAGAAAGTTTTACCAGGTTTGTGACGGTTCCTTCCGAGTAATTTTTCTTTTTTCTTCTAATCTGAACATGAGCAATATCACCGGGCACCAATCCTTTAACAAAAACAACCATGTTATCTGCTTTGCCTACGGCCTTCCCTTCGTCAGCAATATCAATTATTTCCAGGTTTTCTATGATAGGATATCTCTTTCTTCTAGCCACAGGTTTGCAATTTCCGGTAAAGATAGGAATATTGCCTTATGCCTGATCATCTGTTTTCAAAGCACAGAGCAAAGTGCAGGAATAAACTGGAAATGCGTGAAAAATCTCTATTTTTGCAGCCAAAAATACATGATGGTCTCATTTCAGAATGTATGTCTTCAGTATGGAGAACGAAAGCTGTTCGACAAGATTTCTTTCCATATGAATCCGAAAGATCGTATTGGGCTTGTAGGAAGAAACGGCGCAGGCAAATCAACTCTTTTCAAATCTGCCATTGGGTTAATTAAGATGGATTCGGGAACCATTGTTGTACCGCGTGATACATCAATAGGCTACTTGCCACAGGAAATCAACTGCAAAGACAAATGTACGGTTCTGGAAGAAGCGATGAGCGCATTCAGTAACCTGCATGAACTGGAAAGAGAAATAGCTCATCTGAACCGACAATTGGCCGAAAGGACAGATTATGAATCGAATGAATTCCTTGAATTGGCTGAGCTTGTTGCAGAAAAAAATGAAAGGATGCACACAATAAATGCATCAGGCGTTGAAGCTACTACGATCAAAACTTTAATTGGACTGGGATTCAGAAATACAGATATGGACCGCCTTACAAGTGAATTCAGCGGAGGTTGGCGTATGCGTATCGAGTTAGCAAAAATTCTATTGCAATCTCCCGATATTTTTCTGCTTGATGAGCCCACAAACCACCTTGACATAGAATCCATTCAGTGGCTGGAGAATTTTCTTAAGTATTACCATGGTGCAATTTTGCTAATTTCTCATGATAGGGCTTTTCTGGACAACATCACGAATCGTACCCTCGAAATATCTTTGGGTAAAATTTATGATTACAAAGTATCTTACACGGAGTATGTCGGAATTCGCAAAGAACGTCGGGAACAAATGCTTGCTGCATACAAAAACCAGCAAAAACAAATTCAGGACACAAAGGAATTTATTGATCGTTTCCGATACAAGGCCACGAAGGCAGTTCAGGTACAATCGAGGATAAAACAGCTGGATAAAATGGAGGTAATTGAAATGGAGGAAGATGATTCGGGCACCATACAAGTAAAATTTCCTCCGGCACCGAGATCCGGTACTATTGTTATCAAAGCCAGCAAGATCACCAAACAATATGCTGATCATACAGTACTTGACAATCTGGATTTGATCATAGAACGTGGCGAAAAGATTGCTTTTGTAGGTCGCAATGGAGAAGGAAAAACAACCTTATCGAGAATCATTGTCGGTGATCTCGAGTATATGGGAGAATGCCGGTTAGGACATAATGTAAGCACGGGTTATTATGCCCAGAACCAGGATGAATTGCTGGATACTAATCTGACCGTATTTGACACCCTTGATCAGGTGGCCGTGGGTGATGTGAGGACGAAGATCCGGGATATTCTTGGGGCTTTCCTGTTTAGTGGTGAAGATGTGGACAAGAAAGTAAACATGTTGTCGGGGGGTGAGAAATCAAGATTAGCGCTCGCTAGATTGTTATTAAGGCCCTGCAACTTACTCGTATTGGATGAGCCAACAAATCATCTTGACATGCGCTCGAAAGACGTTTTGAAACATGCTTTAAAATGTTATGACGGTACACTTCTTGTAGTCTCACACGATAGAGGCTTTTTGGATGATCTGACCGATAAGATCTATGAATTCAAAGGCAGGAAAATACATGAATACAGTGGTGGCATTTTTGATTTTCTCAGGAAAAGAAAGATTGACTCACTTGATGCTTTGAGTTTGAAAGATAAGAACAAGGTAAAGGAAACAATGAAGGTTCAGGAGTCGGGTCAGAAAAATATATATTACAGGAGAAGAGAACTGGACAAAAAGATTCGAAAGATGAGCAGCAGGATAGCATCAATTGAAAAAAGAATTGAAGAGGCGGAATTGCAAATTGCAAAAATGGATCTGATCATGTCCGGGAGCAATAAAGTTCAGGATATTGACTTTTATGAAAAGTACGAACAATTAAAGCAAAAAGTAAATTTATCTCTTCCGGATTGGGAAAAACTTCAAAAAGAGCTGGAAGAATTGATGGCTGAGAGAAATTCTGTACTTTAGCAACAATCAGATTATGGAAGTGTTTTTAATAGAGTAATTTGAACAAGATGTTTAATAAATACAGGAAAATAATAAAAAGTACATCTGTTGTTTTATCAGCTTTTGTTTTGCTTGTGTTTGTAATCATTTGTTGTTCAGGCCCATATACTGTTTCAGGTATACGATGGAATCTTTCAGCGATTTACAATCCTGCCAGTTCACGCCTGCATCCCGCATTCAGAGTGTATCACAATACCGACAATACCTCTTTGTTGCTTATTAAGTTGTTTCCAAATGAATTGCTTTTCAACCAGGCTAATCGCTCAGGAGAGTTTGAAAGTAACGTATCAGTTCAGGTTCAGGCATATGAGATCCGGGATAATAAACCGGAATTGGCAGATAGCATTACATACAGGTATTCTATCAAACAGGAAAATGTCGGGAGAAGGTATCTCTCACAAATACCTTTAAAACTTGAAATGGGTAAACGTTACCAGTTAAGGATTGTAACACGTGATATACTAAGAGGAGATTTTAATCTCAGATTCGTTGAAGTGGATAAAACCGATGAGTATTCTGAGCAAAATTTCAATATTATAAACAACAAAGGCATACCCTATTTCAATAATGTTATGCATGAAGGAATGGTATATAAAATCCAACATAGAAAACCTGCAGGAAAAGAACTGTTTATCTACTATTACCAAAACAATTCACCTCTTCCCAAACCAACATATACTTCAACACAAGCAAAGTTTCTTAATGATGCCCCGGACAGTATTTATATTATTGATTACTCACCAGATCTCATGTTGAGTTTTAGTTATGAAGGCGTTTATTATTTTCGATTTGATACCAACCGGAATGGAGGATTCATGATAACAAACTTTGGCAAAAACTTTCCTAAAATTAAGGATCCGGAAGAGTTGATAGAACCATTGGCATACATTGCAACCACTCCCGATTATAATAAATTGATGCAGAAGGAGAATAAAAAACTGGCATCCGACAATTTCTGGTTAGGTTTAGCCGGGACAACAGGAAGAGCGCGAGAATTGATAAGGATCTTTTATAACAGAGTTTACTTTTCAAATTATTATTTTTCGAATATGGTTCCTGGCTGGAAAACCGATAGGGGGATGATTTATATTGTTTATGGTCCGCCGCAAAATATGGAAAAAACAGCCAATACTGAAACATGGATTTATTATATAAAGGGGGCAAATAATGCCCTTCATTTTACTTTCGACTATAAGCCTTATTCTTACAATCTTGAAAATTTTGTTTTAAGACGTTCTGAAAGCCAGGAATGGCATTGGAGAGAGGCTGTTGATTCATGGAGAAACGGAGAAATCTTTTTAATGGATTAAAAATAAAAACACATTGAAAAAAGTCAATCAATATTTAATAGGAATACATTCTGTATTTGAAGCCATACACTCTGGAAAAGAGATAAACAAAGTATTCATTAAAAAGGAGTTGAGGAGTCAAAGGTTTTCAGAACTTTTTAAAGCCATTCGGGAAAACGGCATTCCCTTTCAGTACGTTCCTGTTGAAAAATTAAACCGGATCAATTCAAACCATCAGGGAATTATCGGTTTTCTTTCTCTGGTTGAATATAAAGATCTGGAGGAAATTGTGCAAAGAACTTTTGAGAAGGGGAAAGATCCTTTTATCATTGCACTTGACCAGATTACTGATGTAAGAAATTTTGGAGCCATTGCCCGTACGGCAGAATGTGCAAGAGCAGATGCCATTGTAATACCATCAAAAGGATCGGTGAGCATTACATCAGATGCTATTAGGGCCTCAGCAGGAGCATTGAACCGGTTAGCTATTTGTCGTACTACTGATTTGGCTCAAAGCATTAAATTTCTTCGTAACGCAGGGCTTCATATCATTGCTGCTACTGAAAAAGCAGAAGCATCCTATTATTCGGTTGATTTTAAGTGCCCTGTTGTATTGCTCCTGGGCTCAGAAGAGAAGGGTATTGGTTATGAAGTTTTAAAAATGGCTGATACACTGGTTAAGATACCTGTAATGGGTTCTATTGAATCACTCAATGTGAGTGTAGCCTGTGGAATTATTGCTTTTGAAATTGTCCGTCAGCGTATGAATACTAAGTGACACAGAGCTAACGGTTACATTATCATAAAACTTCTAAAGTTAAGGGATAATTATTCCAACTCTTTTTGTATTTTTATCCTGTTAAAACTGAAGTTATGGCCAAAAATACGTATTGGGACGAGAAGTGGGAACTTGTCCAATTTAAGGGTATTCACCCTGATGAAAAGTATGAAGTATCCAATTACGGCCGAATCAGACGGTTGGACAGGAAATCTTCGGAATGGAAGATAAATAAACCTGCAAATGTAAATGGGTATGCATATTATTCATTCAGGATTGCATCTGAAAATGGAAGCAAGAGCCGGGTTACAAAAAGTATACACCGGTTGGTTGCTGAACTTTTCCTTGGAGCTCCAAAAAAAGATTGCAACAATGTAATTCATCTCGATTTCGACAAATGGAACAATCATGTAAACAATCTGAAATGGTCGACGAAAAAAGAAATGTTTGATCATAGCAGAAAAAGTCCGAGAACGAAATTGGCAATCGAAAAACGAAAGGGAGAAGTTACGAATTCAAAGCTGACAGAAACTGATGTCATGCGGCTTAAGAAAAAACTGAAAAGAGGAAAAAATCCATTGTATAAGATCGCAAAAGAATTCGGAATTACTCATACCCAATTGAACAGAATCCGAAGAGGAGAAAACTGGGGGCACATAAAAATTGATTGAAAGAATGATTTTTTACGAATCAGCTTCCTGACGGTTTTTCCGAAGGGATTCAACTTCCCGTAAAAGTTCTTCTTCACGGCGTGATGATTGTTCCTGCGTTGCTCTGAGCTCTTCCATGTTTTGTCGCATCTCTTCTTCCTGAGAGGACATCTCTTCAGCCTGTTGCTGGGATTGTTCAAGCAATGTGGCTGTCTGGATGTTGGCTTTTACAGAAGAAATGGTTGCTGCAATGCTTTCTCCGATCCTTTCAATGAATTCAAGTTCAAAGTCGCGGTATTCATTGAATGATGCAATCTCCATAATGCCAAAGATGTTGTCATTATAAGCCAATGGAATCAGCAAAAGGCATGATGGATTGTTGTCGCCTAAACCGGAAGTGATTTTGATATAATCATGAGGAATCTCGGTCAGGAATATTTTTTCCTGTTCCTGGTAACATCTGCCCACAAGACCTTCCCCGACCTGAATACGCTTTTTGAGAAACTTTTGTCTGTCATATGCATAGCATGCCGTCATTTCAAGAAACGGATTGTCAGGGTCGTTATCGTTTACAATAAAGATTCCTCCCTGATTTGATTTTGTGTACCTTACCATATTTGAGATAACCTCATAGGACAGGGTTTCCATATTTTCATTAAACTTCCTTAGGATATCGCTGAACATAGCAACACCCTGCGATGACCAGTTTCTATGCTGCTCTTCTTTCTGTCTGTTTTCTTCTTCCTTCTTGGCTTTTTTTAACTCTTCACGCATTTCAATCAACGATTGCCCCAGGGCATCCTGATCGCTGAGCGGTTTGAATTCATTATCGAAATCACCTTTTCCTATGGCCAAAGAAAAATCAGATATATCTTTGAGAGTCTGCACAACAAGATTCAGGGCTTTAGACATTTGACCGACTTCATCATTTCCTTCTTTTAATTTGCCTTTGGGTAATATACCCTTGCTCATCTGTAAAAGAATATTCTTTGTTTTGTTAATAGGATTGGCCAATGAGCGAATCGTAATAATCCCGATTACGATGGAAACAAAAATTAATCCTATTGACATGATGAAAATAAACTTTCTGAAGCGGGCAAATTGGTCAACCATTTTATCACGTCCTGCATTCACCAGTTTTTCCTGCCGGGACTGCAATTCTCCAATTTTCCCAAGAACATGGTCAGTAAGAGTCATCACTTCACCGCCATCTTCTGTCATTGGAGTCACCTCAAACACAACAAAAGGATCATCATAGCTCTCAAAAGTACTTAACTGGTTCATGATGTATTGATGCTTGGGAAATAATGTATCGACAACGGTTATATTTATCTCATTGAGCAATGTTTGAAGTTCTTTATTATTCCACATTTCACTCAGAGCAGACAATTTATCAATGAGTTCCGGATAATCAGTGGAATGCAGCTGTTTCAGTCTGAGTTTGTCAGGGGTGTCGGCAATTTTATCAATGTGCACCCACGATTTAATTAACATCCGTGAGTTGCTGATTTGGGCCTGCATTTTGTTTATTAATTCAAGGGAAGGAGTATATACATTGGATATTGTTTCATTTACTTTTTGACTTTTTTGCAGAGAATTGCTTGTGAAAATACCGTTCAGGAATACAGCAATGGTGACAAGTCCAAAACCTAGTGCAATTTTAGCGGCAATATTTAATCTCATATCCCAAAAATTCTGTTAGAACCTAAAAAAGTATTCCTAAGATAATAAAAAAACAAAAACAGCGGTCAAAATAAGTTTACCGATATTTTTCAATTGGCAATTATAAAGAATTGAAAGTATGCTGTATTCGTTGCAGTGCAATTTCAAGTACGCTTTTGGGACAGCCCATGTTTATTCTTTGAAATCCTTCACCATTTGAACCAAACAGCAGTCCGTCACTAAGTCCCAATCCGGCTTTTTCCTGCATGAATATATTCAGTTGTTTGGCCGGTATATTTTTGCTTCTGAAATCCACCCATAAGAGGAAAGTTGCTTCCGGCTTTATCAGGGTAATATCAGTCAATTCATTGTTGATAAATTTTTCAGCAAAGGTGATATTGTTGTCCAGATATTGAATAAGCTGTTCCAGCCATTCCTTACCATGATTGTAGGCTGCCTCAAGGGCCACATTGCCAAAAATATTGCCCGTGGAAAGATGGAGCTTTTCCATCCAGTGATTCAGCTTTTTAAATAAGATTTTGTTGGATGCTATGAAATATGATGCAGATAATCCTGCTATATTAAAGGTTTTACTGGGAGCCATAAGAGTAATTACCTGATCACTGATTTCATCTGATATGCTGGCTGTCGGGACGTGTTTGTGTGGTTTAAATACAATATCCGCATGTATTTCATCCGAAACAATTATGATATTTTTTTTCAAACACAAGGATGCTAAATCCTCCAATTCTTTTGTTTTCCAGACATTTCCTGTAGGATTATGCGGGCTGCATAAAATGAACATTTTGGTTTTATCATCCATCTGTTTCCGTAAATTCTCCAGATCCATAGAGTATCTGCCATTCTTTAATTTCAGAGGATTTACTATCAAGTTACGCTGATGGTCTTTCACAGCAGAAAAGAATGGAAAATACACGGGAGTTTGTACTATTATTTTATCTCCCGGACTGGTCAACGCAAGGATTGCCAGGTTAAGGGCCGGTACTACACCTGGAGAGAATCCTATCCACTCTTTTTTTATTTTCCAGGCATGTCTCATGTACATCCAGTCAATAATTGACTGGTAAGCAATATCCCTATGAAATGAATATCCAAATACCTCGTGTGAGAGACGATTTTTAATTGCACCTGTAATGCAATCAGGGACCTTAAAATCCATATCTGCCACCCACATTGGCAAAATATCATCCCTGCTGAAATACTTACTTCTCAGATCATATTTATAACATGAGGTATTCTCTCTGTTAATGATTTCATCAAAATTGTAATTCATTCTTTCTAAGATTTTTCTGAAAAAGCGAAAGTAAAGAAAACTGTTCAGATGACTATGTAAATAAAGGGAAAGGACATATGTTTCTTAAAAAATATTGAATGAAACAGAAATTTGGATCAGGGTGTATAAGTATTTGTGTGTGATAGATGAGAACTGGCATTGTTGGGATCGTTATGGGTATGATACAGATTGCAATTAATAAGACTCAATGAATGAAACAAAAGCGGCTGTCCAAAAAGTGAAAAAAACATGTGCTAAATGAGATGTTTTTTTCACTTTTTGGACAGCCTCTTTTTCATTGATATTTTACAATCCAAATCTGTAGGAAAGTTTTATAAGAAATACGTCTCTGGGGTAGGTTTCAAGAAAAAGTGTCTTGATGTCTTCCTGTAAATTGAAATTGCCGAGACTGAAAGATTCGGATCTGTTTTGCGACCAGACAAGGTAAACAGTTGAGCCGGGCAAATATTCCCACCGGATTACAAGGTTTGAATGAAAGTCGAATACATTGAAGCTGGGCTGATCAAAACGGATATCCGTAATTCCATCCGAATTCTCATCAATCTCATAGATTTCATTCTCTGCATCGTAGTATACCTGTTCATCAGGAAATTGAATAAACCTGTCGTTAAAATTTTCAGCCTTCGAATCATTTATTTTCTTAAATTCCGAATATTTTCCTGCTGAAATAAATGGCATACCATAAAATTGAATGGTAAAATCGGGTGTGATGTTGTAGTTAAGTCGTAAAGTAAAATGCACAGTTGATTGTTGAATCTTTCCCCGAAGGTAAATACCTTCATCCAGTGTATCGGGTGTAGAGATCCATGCTATATCATCGTATCTTTTGCCGTACCCGGGATATAAGGAAAAATTGAAGGCGTTGGACAACTGAACCCTGACTCCAAAATTTGTATTATGACTACCGGCTGTTTTATGATCACGGAAATAGGAAAAATAATTGGCTGAAAACTGAATGGTTTTTCGTTCGTCGGTGTCCAGGTATATCCAGGGATTCCATCCGCCATCGTATACCAGGGCCGGCCCTCCGCGAAGTGTTTCGGTTGAGAGAGACTTACCATCCCAGGAAACACCGCCTCCCATACCCCAGTAGTTCTTAAAAATCCAATGTGCATTAAAATTGCCTCCAAAATACCTTTTTTCAAATCCAAATGTTTCCGCAAACCATTGATTAAAATTAAGGTCGAAACTTCGAAAAATTGAAAAAGGTTCTCTCTGCCTGAATCCTACCCAAAAAATTTGCTGTATTTCGTCATTACGTCTTAAATATCCCACTTCATTCGAATTAAATCCCGGCGTTCTCCAGGTTACCCATAAGGTATACATCCATTTTCCGTTTCCTGCCTTTCCCTGTTCAAATGTTCCTGCGAAACCATCCAAATGAGTAAGGGTTGAATCAACCTTAAGGTGTTTTGCATCCGGTCTTTGAAAAAAATGAGGGGCCGAAGTGTGTGTTTCATAAATGGCATTTTTGGATCCCGACAATCTGCTGAAGCCAGAGTTAAGGTTTAAATAGTATGTTTTATTTTTCCATTGATGGTTGAAGTCAATTCCTCCGGTATAGGAGGCCTTATGCATATTGTCTTGAAGATATGGCTCAGACAGATCGCGGTTTGTAGCTGTAAACATGGCCCCAATTCGTGTATTTGAGTTGTTCATGTCTTTCCGTATACGTGATGCAAAATAATTTGTAAAGGGTTCCACAACAACTTCTCTCCGTTCTCCTTCATAATCAATTTCTGAAATTTCTTTTTGTGTGATACTTTCCATAATGCCCACTGACCAGCCTTTTTTTGTTTTGCCTGTAATTTTAAATGCCCCAAGAATTGTTGTGTTATTCGGACGTTTCTCATATTCATCGTCATTAAGATCGGGGTAATAGGAAGGTGATCGGCCAATTCTTCTTGAATAGAACAAATTATCGCTTGAAAGAGGACTTTCGCCGGGAGTAAATTTAAAATTCAAAATACTCTTTCCTTCAATAAAAAAGGGGCGCTTTTCATCAAATTTTGTTTCAAAGGTTGTTAGATTTACTTCGGAAGGATCAGCTTCAACCTGACCAAAATCGGGATTGATCGTGAAATCGAGGGTAAAATCATTTGTAAGTCCCCATTTGCCATCGAGTCCCATATTTCCGGTCCAATTTTTTCCATCTGCAAAAGGGTTTTCCGGATCGTACTGATAGGATTCATAACTTCCCGCTACATAAGGCATTATGTCTCTTTGCTTTTTGGGATTGATATCCCGGATACCATGCAGTTCTCCGAAAAACGAGACCCAGCCTGCTGCCGTAGGAGAAATAAATTGCCATAAACTTGTTTCCTGCTTTCTGAATAGTATACGACCTACCTGGAAACCCCAGGTGTAGCTATCCTGCTTGCCAAATCTCAATTGCGTGAAGGGAATACGAATTTCTGCTGTCCATCCTTCGTTGTCAGAGTTGGTTTTACAATACCAAATAGGATCCCAGCTATCATCAGAATCTTCACCATCAATTACAATCTCATCCGATTTCACTCCTGATGCGCTGACAGCAAATGTGAAAGCCGTTCTTAAATCATGGTAACTGTCAATAGCAATGCCTATCAGATCGCCATCAAATCCATCACGGCGTGACATTCGTTTTACAATACTATCGGGGGCAGAGTCGAAACATCGAACAGCAAAGTAAATATTGTGGTCATCATAAACCACCTTAAACCTTGTGTCTTCCGATGCAGGTTGTTCTGCATAGGGTTCCTGCTGAATAAAATTGGTATCCCATTCAACGATATTCCAGGCTTCTTCGTTAAAAATACCATCAATGTGGGGAGGATCGGCTGTTAACCGTGCAGTTTCATAGATCCGTTTTTGTGCATTGAGATCAATTGAGGCAATAATCAATATACTACACAGAAGAAATAGTCTATGCATCTATGGTGTTGGTTTTGGCAGATGCAATTTAATTGAATATTATTAAATTAAAAATACTATAATTATAAAAGTTGTTAAATTTAGTGACTGAACATCTTGATCTTTGTTTTGAACATCATTTATTTTCATTATGAATTTAA
>CAYQDZ010000044.1:8757-16246 GCA_964416375.1 uncultured Bacteroidales bacterium | reverse complement strand
AAATGATGTTCTGCTGAAAAAATAAGGTATTCATCGCTCACAAATTCATAGTAATTCATCATGTTAAATGCAAGGGGATCGTACGCATAGGTTTCATTTCCGGCATGCAATTCAAGCAGAGGATAAGGCAATGAGCCAAATATCTTACCTCCTGTAATGTGATACTTTAAATAACCTATTGGGTTGATCTCAATCTTATCCGTTATTTTCAATACGGCTTTAAAGTATTCATAATCGCTGTCAAGAAAGTCCTTGGGGCCGTATGTCAGATACAGATCAAGAATAGGATATTTTGAGCTCAGACTTTTTCTTTCAAATTTTCCCAGCAGGAACTTTTCCCTGTGAGCAAAGTGAGTACTCAATGTGATTTCGGCAGAAGTAATATGATTCATTTGTCCGCTTGTCCCTTCTTCAATAGTATTGAAAGGAACATGCACGGTAGGGAACACGACCTGATGTTTGACAGCCAGAGTATTGAAAAATCCCTGAAACCATTCACGCTCAAAATAAGCATTATACTGATCTACCATGGTCAGCTTGTAATTCGGTTGCCGCCTGAGTATGGATACAAAAAAATTATCATCAAGAAATGCATTTTCACTTTTACCAAGTTGCCTGATATCATGATCATATGATATACCTGCAGTGATTCTGGGATTTCGTTTAAACATATATTCTGCTCCCAGGCCATATTTAAACCTTTCGTCACGTGTTCCGTAAGCCACATGACCACCAAACCTGACTTTTGTACTAAAATGATTGCTTGTTCTCCCTCCCAGTCTAAACCGGTGACCTTCGATAGGATTTGTGCTATAAACCGTATAGTATGGTCCCAGTTCAATGGGTCCCAGTACAACATAATAATCAACCAGCATTTCAATCAGGCCATAAATTCTTTTGTATGCCGGAACCTGCACGATGGAATCTACCATTTCGTAGACTCCGTCATCTTCGCTGGTTAATTGAAGTTTTCTGTTTTCCTTCCAGAATATGGTATCCTTTTCAAGCTCTTCATCATTAAGATAGGTATCTGTTTTCAAATTAAGAATGCTGTCTGGTATTGGCTGATCTACAATAATATCTTCATAAACAGATGTTTTTCTTCCGAAAAATCCTGTTGTTTTATCTGTAATATAAAAATCAAGCAGCAAATCCTCATTTGTTAAAAACCAAGTTGAATCGTTGATTTTTGAATACTCATTGATAGCAATCAGATCATTCAGGTAGTTGATGTTAACTGTTTTTGAAACTCTCAACTGGACCTTTTTGATGGCAAAGGAAGTGTCAGCAACCCAGAAGTATCCGTGAAAGGTTCTTTCCAATTTTCGTTTGGGTTTAAAGGAGATTTTGTAGCACCATGAATCATCAATAAATGTGCTGTCTTCAAGATAATATTTGTAAAAAAGTCTGCCAAAATCAGCAATCGGACTCACAAATCCCGGTTCAAAGAGATTCATGTAATTGTCATAAATATTCAATCTCTGGTACATTTTACCTGAAAATTGTGAAATCGTGTTGTTTTGAACTCCGCTGATCTTAAATGCATCAATTATTTCCCGTTCGGTTTTTGGATTTCTTTGATAATAGAATTTCGTAACACTTTCAGAGATAAGTATGGGCAGGTAATTCTTGCCAAATACTTCAGAACTATCCATATAGTCAAAGGCAAATTGAAATTGTTTGAGAATAGGCTGTTTTTTAAAATTATTACCAATGTTGTTTATGTCAAGCCGTAATTTATTGTATGATTTGTACTGGTATGCAGAAAATCGATCGGGGTTATTGTTTTTTTTGTTTTTTTCGATCTGGCGCAGTATCCTGAATGCAGGATTTTCACCGGGAGTTACTACAACCTCTTCAATGGCAAGATAGGTTGGCTGCAATTTAAGTTGCAATTCATATACGGATCCTTTTTTAATAGGAATCTTATGGGGAATGTACCCTAAGCTTGAGACAACCAGACTATTTGTCGGATTGTTCGTTTCGAGATAGAAAATTCCGTCGAAATCGCTTATTGTACCAACTGTACTGTGAAGAAAAACAATATTGGCAAAAGGAAGAGGTTTTCCGGTTTCTATATCTGTAACACTTCCGCGAACAATCGTTTTTTGTGCAATCAGACTAACATTTGATCCTATAATTAAGAATAGGATGAGGTGTTTTCGTATTGGCATTGCAAGTTTTAGCTAGTGGGTACAAATAATGCGGTATTATATCAACTTTTATACCACAAAAGACATAAGTAAAAATAAATAGTTGTCAACTATTCTTTCCGTTACCTGTTAATTCATGCTTTTTTGTGATCCTTGCAGAAATTTTAATACTGATTTCATACAACAACAGCAAGGGCAATGAAACTAAAATCTGACTAAATACATCAGGTGGTGTAATAATAGCAGAAAGTATCAGTATTACCAAAAGAGCATGTTTACGGTACTTTTTTAAAAAAGCAGGTGTTAGAAGGCCGATTTCAGTAAAAAACATTACGATTACAGGCAATTCAAACAATATACCCGAGGCAAGGCATATGCTTGAAATTATTGAGATATATGACATGAGTTTGATGTCATTGACTGCAAGATCTGAAACCTGATAATTGTAAAGAAAATTTACAGAAAGCGGACAAATAATATAGTATCCAAACAAAACCCCCACGAAGAACAATAAGGATATGGCAAAAACCGAACCCCGTGCCATTTTTCTTTCTTTTGAGTAAAGTGCCGGATTCACAAACCTCCAGAATTCATAAAAAACATAAGGGAAGGCTACTACAATCCCTGTTATCAGGGAGATTTTTATATGAGCAGTAAACTGACCTGCCATCTGAATGTTTTGAAGCTTGATCGGATTTGCATTAATGCAAAGTTTATTCGTATTCAGAAAAGAATGAGTGCCAAAATGACAAAGCCAGTAATTCGTAAAAAAATCAGATTTACTGGGGCCAAGGATAATGATATCAAATACAATCTTTTTAAATACAAAAGCCAGAATCGCAAACAGAATTATTACAACCAGGGACCTGATAAGATGCCATCTCAATTCTTCAAGATGTTCAAGAAATGTCATCTCATTATTCTCTGTTTTATTCATTTGTGAAATTCTCCGATTTTGGCACAAACATAGTCAATATTGCTTTCTGATATTGTGACTGTTTAAAAAAAACTTAGTATTTTTAATATAGAAAGGTAACTACCCACTGACTATTTTATAAATGAAATGTGAATTCATAACTTTTTAACTATTGATGTGTATATTATCAATCAATATCAGATCCTCTAAAACAAATCCGGAATAATATATTGTTACCTTAGTAATTAATCAGGGAGAAAATGAGAGTTGGAGCAGATATTTCTGTGAATGAAGTACTGAAGAAACATTTTGGTTTCACAAGTTTTAAAGGAAATCAGGAGCTTATCATTCAAAATGTTTTGGCAGGGAAGGATAGCTTTGTCCTTATGCCTACAGGTGGAGGGAAATCATTATGCTATCAATTGCCTTCTCTTATGCTGAATGGTACAGCAGTAGTTATATCCCCTCTTATTGCCTTAATGAAAAATCAGGTAGATTCGATGAGAAGCTTTAGTGAAGATGATGGAATAGCTCACTTTTTAAATTCATCACTCACAAAAAGTCAGATTAATCATGTGAAAACTGATGTTATTGATGGCAAAACAAGATTATTGTATGTAGCCCCTGAATCCTTAACTAAAGAAGAGAACATTAATTTTTTGAAACAGGTAGAAGTATCATTTTATGCTGTTGATGAGGCGCATTGTATTTCTGAATGGGGACATGATTTCAGACCGGAATACAGACGGATCAGACCAATTATTAATAAAATAGGGAAAGCTCCTATTATTGCTCTTACTGCAACAGCGACCCCAAAAGTGCAACACGACATCCAGAAAAACCTGGAAATGCTCGACGCAAATGTTTTTAAATCTTCTTTCAGACGTGAGAATTTGTACTATGAAATACGGCAGAAAAAGAATGCAATAAAGGAAATCATAAAGTACATAAGAGAGAATTCGGGAAAATCAGGAATCATTTATTGCCTCAGCCGTAGAAAGGTTGAAGAGCTTGCGGAAACACTAAAAGTAAATGGGGTGAAATCATTGCCCTATCATGCCGGTATGGATGCTTCTACAAGGACAGAGAACCAGGACAAGTTCCTGATGGAAGATATTGATGTTATTGTGGCAACCATCGCATTTGGAATGGGAATAGACAAACCTGATGTACGGTTTGTAATTCATTATGATATACCAAAAAGTCTGGAAGGATATTATCAGGAAACAGGAAGAGCAGGACGTGATGGAGGAGAGGGTAAATGCATTGCTTTTTACAGTTATAAGGATATACAGAAACTGGAAAAATTTATGCAGGGGAAACCGGTGGCTGAGCAGGAAATCGGTAAACAGTTGCTTCTCGAAACCGTTTCTTATGCTGAATCATCTGTGTGCCGGCCAAGGCAATTACTCAATTATTTTGGGGAAGAAATGCATGAGAGCTGTAATAATTGCGATAATTGTCTGAATCCTAAAACACAATTTGAAGGGAAAGATTACATAGTAAAAGTACTTGAAACTGTCATTGCTGTTAATGAGAAATTTAAAATCGATCATATTGCGAATATACTCGCCGGGGTCAAATCACAGGCTATAAAAGCATACAAACATCATCACCTTGATTTGTTTGCGTCCGGCAAAGACCATGATGTCAAATTTTGGAATGCCGTAGTAAGGCAGGCATTAATCGCAAGATTTTTACAAAAGGAGATTGAAAATTATGGATTACTGAAGATCGAAGAACGAGGACTAAAATACCTGAAAAAACCATATTCTTTGATGCTTGCTGAAGATCATGATTATACCAGTTCCGATGATGATATTATGGTCAATACACAGACAGGTTCCGGGGTTGCAGATGAAGAACTATTCAGCATTCTGAAAGACTTAAGGAAGAAAATCTCAAAGCAGGTAAAGGTACCTCCCTTTGTTATTTTTCAGGACCCTTCGCTGGAAGATATGGCCATTCACTATCCAACAAATCTTGATGAACTTCAGAATATTTCCGGTGTGGGTGCTGGTAAAGCGAAACGTTACGGAAAAGAATTCGCCAAAGTGATTGCGAAATACGTGGAAGAAAAAGAGATCATCAGACCTCAGGATATGGTTGTTAAATCAATAATAAACAAATCGGGACTGAAAGTATATATTATTCAAAGCATTGACAGAAAGATAACACTTGATGATATTGCTGATGCAAAAGGGATTAGCATGAATCAGTTGTTGGATGAGATTGAGGCAATTGTTAACTCAGGAACCAAGTTGAATATTGATTATTACATTAACAGTGTCATGGGCTCTGAAAATCAACAGGATATTTATGAGTATTTTCATGAAGAAGCCGAAACTGAATCGCTCGAGGAGGCAGTTAATGAGTTAGGTGAAGATGAATTTTCAATAGAGGATATACGACTCATACGCATAAAATTCATGTCTGAGTTGGGCAATTAAAGTATTCTTTTCCGCTAATATTTTTGTACCTTTAATATAGGGTAAAAATTCATTGATCATGAAAAAAACAGGATTGCTTTTTCTGGCTCTCTTTTCCTTTACCGTCTCCAATTCTCAAACAGTTTTGAAGTTCGAGAGTCATGCTTTTAAACCGGGAGTTCATAATTCGATGGCCTATTGTTCATACCTAAAACCAGGATCGGCAGGGGCAAATGTGTTTTGGGATTTTAGTGAGCTCAGATTTAAAAAATCTTTTGAAGGTTTGCTAAATGAATCAGAACATTCTGAGTATGGCAGATTGTTTTCTGAATCGAATATAGAATTATCTGAATTTGATTCCAGATTTTTCTTTAAGGTAAGTGAAGAGAAAATGGAACAATATGGTTATTCTAATGCAGACGGGAAAAACCAGATTCATTTTTTCACTCCATTCGTAAAAATCAAATTTCCATTTGCGTATCATGATGCATTCTCAGGCATTGTTGCAGGGACTTCTGCGAATAACGGAATCATCAATAGCACCATTACAGGATCATATCTTGTTGAAGCAGATGCATATGGCACACTAGTATTACCGGGGAATACCATCTATGAAAATACACTGAGAATACGGACAGAAAAGAAATATATTAACCATTATGTAAATATCGATCAGGAAGTGGTTGTTGTCACTTACCGATGGTATAATGATGCACACAGATATCCTTTATTAGTATTAACAAAGTATACAACAAAAACAGAACAAACAGAGCATACAAATTACCAGGCAGCGTATAATGTCAATGCCTTGAAAAGTGTGATCCGGTTTTATGGCGAAGATGTCAAACTATATCCGAACCCATCCACAAAGGATCTTCATGTCAGGATAAATACTTTATCTGAAGGAAGTTATCAATTTAACATTTTTGATGCTTCAGGAAAATTGATCAGGACGTTTTTCATGGAAGCATCTGCGGTAGGTTTGCATGATTTTGATCTATCTGATAAAATTTCAGGACTCAAACCTGCTGTTTATACTCTGATGATTTCAAACGGAAGTTCAAATATTTCTAAACGATTTGTCCTCATGGGATAGCATGATTTTTCCCGGTAGATTTCCATGTAAATGCATCAAAAACACCTGCTATCGCCGTTACGATTATATAGAACGGATAAATAACCTCAAATACCGGTAACAACCATACAAAGTTGTAGTTACCAAAAAATTTCAGTCCACTGGACATAATCAATTCATCTGCAATCATCTTTAGTACTGGGATGAAGAGGAAATACCATGATTTGGAGAAGGCAACTATACAAAAGATAAATATCAGGGCGATCAGGGTGTTGGTAATGAAAACCAACAGAGATAACATGATGGTATCCCTGTCTGAATAGTATTTGCTTTTGGATGCCCATCTGATTCGTTGATTGAAGAATTCCTTTACATTTTGCGGTGATCGGGTTTTTACAAATGAATGTTTTGATTTTACTATTGCAATAGTTTCATTTTCTGTCCTTTTTACTTCATGCAACAGAAAGACATCATCACCCGATGGGATCTTTGTATAAATCTTGTCTGCCAATGTTAGATACAGATCTCTTTTCACTGCAAGATTGGCCCCATTGCAAAGAGTGGGCCTGCCTATGGCACAAGATCCTGCTCCGGCAATAACAAGGCTGATAAAGTCAAACCGGAAAAACAGTTTCATCAGACCCCGTTCGAAAATATGATCTACCAGTCCGATAATTAAGCCTGGTTTATCCAGAAAATATGTTGTTGCATATGATCTGATCCAGTCTGGATGAATTCTGCAATCCGCGTCAGTGAAGAGAAGCAATTCAGATTTACTTCTCTGAGCACCATAGAGGAGAGCACATTTTTTACCGGATTTACCAAATGGCAATTCGTAAACAATTAGGTTTTTTTGTTTATTTTTCTTTACATAAGGAAGATCTGATATTTTTTTTTTCGAGTGATCATCAACAAG
>CAYQDZ010000044.1:0-8747 GCA_964416375.1 uncultured Bacteroidales bacterium | reverse complement strand
CTACATCATACATTTGCTTTGAATATGTTTGTCTGCTGAGATCTTTCAACAAGGCAGGCAGTGTTTGCTCTTCGTTGCGTGCGGCGATGACGATACTTATTTTTACCTGGTCTTCATGGGATACATGCGAATTAACCGGTATGCTTTTCCAGGCAAACCATATTTTCAAAATCACAAAACAATAGATTACGGCAAAAAAAAAGCAGACAGCGAACAGAATATGAATAGAATTCATGACTGTTTAGGAGTTAGCCATCGATCTATTTTAAGGAATAATTCACTGATGTTAATGGGTTTTGTGATAAAATCATTACAACCGGCTTCAAGACATTTTTGTTTTTCTTCTGCAATAGCATTAGCTGTCTGGGCAATCACCGGAAGGTCTTTACGAAATTTCTTAATGAGTCGTGTCGCTTCAATTCCATTCATATCCGGCATTTGAACATCCATAAGAATCAAATCGATAGCATCGTTATTTTTGCAAATATCTACGGCCTGTTTTCCATCTTCTGCATGAAGAATCTCTGCATTGGTTTTCTTTAGAAAACCTTCAAGAAGTTTGTAACTAAATGTATCATCTTCGGCAACCAGAAATACTATATTTTTCCAGTTATAATCTGCTTTAGGTTTCTTTTCGTCAATTTCTGACTGGGTTTTTTTCTTTGAGGGCATAAATGGAATAGTAAAACGAAATGTGGACCCCTCGTTGATTTTTGATTCCACCCACATTTTTCCTCCCAACAATTCAACAAATCCTTTAGAAATAGCCAGACCAAGGCCTGAACCACTATATTTTCTCGATCTTGAATAGTCGGCCTGCACAAATCGTTCAAAGATTAATCCAATTTTTTCCCCAGGAATTCCTATACCTGTGTCTTTCACGAAGAATTTAATCATTCCATTTTCGGGTTCATTATACCCGAATTCAATATAGCCTTCTTTTGTAAACTTAAATGCATTGCCTACAAGGTTAGTAAGTATTTGCCTCACACGATTTGGATCGGTTTGTATATAACAATCCTCGTTTGCAAAAGCCTTTTTTATACGGAGTTTTACATTGGTTTTATCTTTTCTCAGGCTTTCGGAAAGAAAAGATGCATGAACTTGTGTTAACAGGGTATTCAGTGAGAACTCCTGATTCAGTATCTTTATCTGACCGGCTTCAATTTTTGCAAAATCGATGATGTCATCAATCAGGCTCATAAGCATCTTGCCGTTATTGTTGATTATTTCTACATATTTTTTCCTGTTGCTTTCACTAAGTAGTTCATCATTGAGCATTTCAGCAAATCCCAGAATACCATTCATCGGAGTTCTGATTTCATGTGACATGTTAGCTAAAAAAGCAGTTTTTAGCATATCAGATTCTTCTGCCCTGGTTTTTGCCTGTAATAATTCAAATTCTAGCTGACTTCTATGCAGGGCAACTGAAATCTGATGGACAAAAGTTTCAATGATGTGTTTAAATTTGATGATGGTTTTATTGAGAGTTAAAACCGTAATATTTCCAAGCAATTTGTTATCCCGGGCCATGGAAATATTATAGGTCTTATTCACATTCAAAAGCTTGGCGATTTTTTTAATATTTGATTTGCTCACATCGCCAAAATCAATTTTTTCCAATCCTCCGGTCAGTATTGTTATATTGCCGGAATTTTCCATATTCTGCGGCAAAGAATTAAAACCATATCGTAATCCGGCAGGATTCTGATCAAGTGATTCGGTAACAATAGACAGATATTTCTCAATTCCTTCAATTTTCTTTATCTCGAAACATTTCTGATCTTCATCAAAAGATGATACGATAATCACCGAATCTTCAAGGAAACTGTGCAATTTATGGCCGATGAAATTATAGATATCATCTCGATCAGATAAACCAAGGAGTTCAAGGGCAGAGTTACTGAGAAAGATTAAATTGTCATGATAAACCCTTTCTTTTAATTCTGCCATTTTCCGATCTGAGATATCACGTGTATTCACAACAATACCTTGAATTGAGGGATTGTTTAAATGATTGGAAAATATGGATTCAACATAGATCCACTTTTTATTTTTATGCAAACTTCGGTATTCACATTTAGTCTGGGCTCCCGGGTCATTTATGATGGAGTCTAGCTCTCCTTTGAATTTGATTACATCTTCGGGATGAACAATTTCCTCATAGGATTTCCCAATGATCTCATCAATCATGAAATCTGAAATTCTATTGTGAAGAGAACTTTCGAAAATAGTTTTTCCTGATTTATCGAGAATGGTTATAGCATCAGATGAATACTGGAGCAATGATCTGAAATGTTCCTCATTTCGGATCATTGTATCCTCCATTGTTTTCCTGTTTGTAATATCACGCGATATACCGGAAATACCAATGAGTGAATTCCTGGTATCGAATATTGGTGTAACATAGATTTCTACCCAGCATGGAGTATTATCATTACTCCAATTGTCTTCTTTTAGCAATCGTTTCTCACTTTTTCTTAACTCTTTGTCATAGGCTTCATTCCTTAGAGCAATTTCTTTTGAAAAAATTTCACGATCGGTTTTCCCTATAATTTGTTCATATTTCAGGTGAAAGAATTCGACAAATGGTGTATTTACTGATATGTATCTGCCATTTATGTCTTTTAACCAAACAAGGTAAGGGATGTTATTTAAAATATCATTTTGATGCAAAATCCCTTCTGAATATGAGCCTGGTTGACTTTTGTCAGTGATCGAATACGTTTCTTCCGGAATTACATGATTTGCAACTGAATTATTAAGAGTACTAAAATATCCAATGATGAATTCTTTTTCAAAACTTACTTTTTCAAGCATCAGAGAAATACGAATCGGCTCTTTCCCGGAAATATTCAGGATTACAGTATGTAAAGCAGAAGTGCTGTTTGGCTTAATTTCCTGGAAGAGTTGTTTAATCAATTGTTTATCCTGAAAAATATTGAAAACACTGGAATTATAGGTTTTCAATGCTTCTTTCTCATTTTTATGATGGAGCAAGCTAAGCAGGGAGCTGTTCAATGTGATGAATCGCCCTTTCGAATCGGACCAAAATATTCCTAAAGAAGAAATTTTCGTAAATTCTTCCAGGGTTTCAATTTTGGACCTGATTGCGTTCGGGGAACTCATTTCATCAAATTAATTACTCATTCACGAATTGAGCAATTTATTAATTTTCTTTGATATTTGATTGAATTTTGAATCTGTAAATTATCATTCTTTTGTTATCATGATGGATCATACAAATTGAATAAGGTAGATGAAAGGAATGAATAAAACAAAAAGGAAGTGATTAATTGGTTTTTCTTCGTTTAATTTCATTTTGAATTTTTGAAGCCTTCTCATAATCCTCTTCCTTAATTGATTTCTGTAACAAATGCTCCAAATCCTTAATATTCAGGTCAGTCAGTTTGCTGTTTGTTAAATCGTCTTGAATTTCAACTTCTTTTTTTGTTTCGGAGTCCGGCTCATTATATTCATCAGATTCCTGTTCAAAATCCAACACAATTCCTGCCCTGTCAATAATCTCAGATGTTGTATATATCGGACATTTAAAGCGTAAGGCTAAAGCAATTGCATCGGAAGTTCTGGTATCGATATCAACGGTATCAATTCCATTGTGGCAGGTCAATTTTGAATGAAAAACACCTTCTTCAAGTTTATGAATGGTGACCTCCAGGATATTAATTTTAAAAGTAAGGGCGAAATTATGAAACAAATCATGTGTTAAGGGTCGGGGAGGTTTAAGCCCTTCCAGTTGAATAGCAATAGCCTGAGCCTCAAATCCCCCAACAATTATAGGTATACGCCTTTTCCCATTTTCTTCTGCCAGAACTAGTGCATATGCGCCAGTTTGAGTCTGACTATAGGATATACCCAGCACGTTTAGCTTGATCTTATTCATTGAGAAATTCTTCCTTAATTCGGCATAATAATTATTACGTTATACAAATATAATGAAATATGTAAGAGTGATGAATCGAAGAGAATTACTATACATAATAATTCGATGTCCTTTTCTTTATTGAAAAAACAAGAATTTAGCATGAGAAAGCATTGAGATTCAACCCTTATTTTATTAATCGGTTTTGTTTGTAGTTCGATTAAATTTTATATTTTTGCACTCCCAAGTTTTGGAATGGATAAAACAATTTTCTTGAAATGTACGCAATAGTTGACATAGCCGGACAGCAATTAAAGGTTGAAAAAGACCAGAAAATTTTTGTAAACAGGTTAGAAGGAAAAGAAGGAAGCAAGATAGATTTTGACCAGATTCTTCTTGTTGATGACAATGGTAAGGTGCAGGTTGGCACTCCTGTTGTAAAGGATATGGTTGTTTCTGCTACGATTGTCTCTCATCTAAAAGGAGATAAGGTAAAGGTTTTTAAAAAGAAGAGAAGAAAAGGCTACAAAGTACTTAATGGTCACAGACAATTACTGACTGAACTGTTGATTGGCAGTATTTCTCCAGGGAAAGCCCAATCCGTTCCGAAAACCGCCGGAAAGAAAGAAGAGCCAAAAACAAAGCCTGATTCAAAAGCAGATAAGAAACCTGTTACAGCAAAAGAGACCAAACCGGAATCGACCTTTCAAACGGAAACCGTAAAACCAAAATCAGCAACTGTTAAGAAGGAAAGTAAAACAACTACGGCAGCCAAAGCGAAAAGCACAACTGCAAAAAAAGAAACTAAGACTGGGGCAAAACCAAAATCAACAGCAGTCAAAAAACCTCAGGCAGCAAAAGCTAAAATGCCTGCAAATAAAAAGAAAGACAGCTAGTTAGTATATTTTAAATTTGTTAAGATGGCACATAAAAAAGGAGCTGGTAGTTCAAGAAACGGTCGCGAATCGGAAAGCAAGCGTCTGGGTGTAAAAATATATGGAGGACAGTTTGCTAAAGCCGGGAATATTCTGGTCCGTCAGCGTGGCACGCAGCATCATCCTGGCACCAACGTAGGAATGGGCAGGGACCATTCTCTATATGCCTTAATGGACGGCGTTGTTGAATTCAGAAGTAGAAGAAACAACAGATCTTATGTCTCCATTGTCCCTCCAGCTGAATAATCTGAAAAAATCTTAATATATTCATCTCCTGTAAATTTAAGTTATTGTAATTTGCAGGAGTTTTTTTATTCCAAATTTTAGCTGTTATGCTCACTTTAAATCAAATCAGAGAAAAAACGGAAATTGTTACTGAAAAATTAAAGATTAAAAATTTTCATGAGATCGAAATTGTTGATAGGATAATCTTAATTGATAAAGAACGAAGACAAATACAAAATGATGCTAATGCTCTGGAGAGTGAACTGAATTCGTTGTCGAAAAAGATAGGTATATTTTTCAAAGAAGGTAAGAGGGAAGAAGCAAACAGGATTAAATCTGACACGCTTGAACTAAAAGAGAATGTTAAGGTGCTGAATCAAAAATTGAATGATTCGAATAAATCATTAGAAAATTTATTGGTTCAACTTCCCAATCTCCCCCATGAATCAACTCCAGCCGGAACAAGTTCTGAGCAAAATATTCTGATTCGGAAAGGCGGTTCTGCTCCCACATTAAAAAATGATGCAATTCCACACTGGGAACTTGCAGCAAAGTATCGCTTAATCGACTTTGAATTAGGAAACAAAATAACGGGTGCCGGATTTCCTGTTTACACAGGTAAGGGAGCAAAGCTTCAGCGGGCATTAATCAATTTTTTTCTTGATGAGAACCAGAAAGCAGGCTACGAAGAAGTACTGCCTCCTATACTGGTTAATGAAGATTCAGGATTTGGAACGGGGCAGTTGCCTGACAAGGAAGGACAAATGTATCATGTAGTCGCAGATAATTTCTATTTAATTCCAACGGCCGAAGTACCTGTTACAAATATTTTCAGAGATACAATACTGGAAGAAAGTGATTTCCCGGTGAAAAGAACTGCCTACACGCCCTGTTTCAGAAGGGAAGCTGGTTCGTATGGGAAAGATGTTCGCGGATTAAATCGCCTGCATCAGTTTGATAAAGTAGAAATTGTTCAAATTCAGCATCCTGAAAAATCTTATGAGACTTTGGATAAAATGGTAAATCATGTTGAAGGCCTGGTACAAAAACTGAATTTACCCTATCGTATCATGCAGCTTTGTGGAGGTGACTTAAGCTTTGCCTCTGCTCTCACATACGATTTTGAAGTATACTCTGCAGCGCAAAAGAAATGGCTGGAAGTAAGCTCTGTTTCAAATTTTGAGTCTTTTCAGGCCAATCGATTGAAATTACGCTACCGTGACAAAAACTCGAAAAAACCTCTTTTGGCACATACACTTAACGGAAGTGCATTGGCTCTTCCTCGAATTGTAGCAGCATTATTGGAAAACAATCAAACAGAGAAAGGCATATTAATTCCTGAAGCATTGCAAAAGTATACTGGCTTTGATGTCATCAATTAGGGAGTATTAACAGAACAGATTCTTAATCAAGTACCTTGTAGGCAAGTTCTCTTATTCTCGGGTCGGTTTTTAATTTATGTGAAGTAATATTGGAAGTTTTTATTTCAAATTTTATTGTCCCTTCACGAATAACAAAATTTATGGCAGAACCTTTCTCGAGCAATCCTTCCATTTCTGTTATAATTAATGAGGGATGATTCTCAAGTTTATTGAGGATTACAGGTAAGTGTCTGCTCTGCCAGTGTCCGATAAACATGATGTGGCATTTTTCTATTGATCCAGGTGATAAAGCGTTTTTTACAACAATATTTTGATAGCCGATCTTTTTGTTTGCTGTGATTTTCAGAAGTTCATTGTACACTGATTCATGCCCCAGAACTTCAATGACGAAATCTCCGGTTTTCATATTTTCAGGCCAGTCAAAATACTTTGTAAAATTGTATACAAATAATCCAATGTATTTTTCTTCCTGTGCTTTGAGGTCAAAGACAATAAATAGCAGTAAGATTAAGATTTGAAAACTTTTCTTTTTACTCCTCATTCTTCGATGGCAAATTTTATTTTCTTAACACTTTTATTTCCTAATACATCAAAAGCTCCAACTTCAACAAGATAATTTCCAGGATTCAGACTTTTTATTGGATTTGCTGTAAGCACAGTTCCTTCATTGATTTTATATTCGATTTTTTCTCCGCCTGAACTTGCATCTGTTGCTGCTATGTAAAGCATTACATTGGCAGGAAATATGGTATAAATTTCGTCTCTGACAGTTTTATTCCCTATTGATTCCACACTAAAATGATAATGAATTATAGGAGGAAGATGATCTACAAATACTCGCTGGGTTTTTATCAGATCTTTGTTGTTTACATGGTCGTTGGCAAAATAAGAGATGGTTTGTAATCCTGGTTTATCGATATAAAAGGGTGTGTTGTAGTCGATGTATTTATTACTATCTATTGAATACTGAATCGATTGAACTCCTGATTGATTATCGATGGCTGAAATGGAAAACTTTGTTTTCGTAGAAACAAATAGTGTATCACGGGAAGAAAATTTTGGCGAACCGATAATGATATTTGCATTTGGTGGTGTAATATCGCAGAAATAGGGATGAATTTGAACAGGAGAAACATTTCCGACATAGTCTGTTGCTTTCACACGCAAATACTTCAAACCTTCTTTTTCAAGACTGAATGGTTCATTGTATTGTTTGTCCAACAACTTTGAATTGATGCTGTATACTATTTTGTCCACACCTGCTTTTTCATCCTGAGCATCGATTTTAATTTTACTACGCGATGAAATAAAATTGTATTTTCCCTGGTAAGAATCATTTACTACCAAAAGTTCAATATCAGGTGGATCCTGATCAACATAAAATTCAAAAATTACATTTTCCGATGAAGGGCCTGACTCTCCTTGTGTTGTGTTGTCTTTACTGCCAATAACCTGTTCATTTTCCTTATTACCAAGATTGTCTACAGCATAAAAACTGATGGTTCCTTTACTGGTTCCGAGAAATCTTACAGGAACAGGTTTGTAATATTTGTTTATTTTCCCGTTGTTGATACGATAATAAATTGCTTTTACTCCTGAAAGTGAATCTTTGCTTATGAGTTGTATTGAAGTGCTTGCTGAGACATATTTGTTACTTGTTAATCCGTCTATCTTAAATTCTGTAATGGGCGGTGCATTATCAATATAAAAAATTTCTTCAGTAATTTCCCCCTGATTTCCAACTTGATCAGTGCTATAGAATGTAAGTATATTTTCACCTTCATGAAAACCGATGAGTTTTTCTTTATATTCTGCGTAAGGTTTGCTGTTGAGTGAATATTTGGTTGATTCAACTCCCGATACAGCATCGCTGGAGTGGATTTCAATGCCAAGATCATTTCCATAAAATCTTTTTCCATCAATTAACCTTGTGGTGGAAGAGTGATAGACTGCTTTGTTAACCGGAGGCCGTCCATCAGCGTATACTTCAAATATAATATCCTGCCGAGGATAAATAGGCTTTTTGGTAATCGTATCGACCAGCCATGGAGATCTGATTGTGTTATAACCTTCTGTATCAAAGTACATTGGGTTAGAATGCTTTTTTGAAGTATCACTTATCAGTCTGATTTTTTCCGCTTCCGAATCCGGTGAAGTGGAGATCCAGAGATAAATTCCAAGATCTTTATTAACATACAATTTGTTGTTTTCTTCTGATTTGAATACTTTCTTTTCAGCTTTTGCAGGTTGATCCTGAGAAAAAATCCAGGAAGCAGATAAGGCAAGGATAAAAAACCCGACAGCAAGTTTTTTCATTTTTTA
>CAYQDZ010000043.1:187-16395 GCA_964416375.1 uncultured Bacteroidales bacterium | reverse complement strand
TCTGCATCTGAAATATTTAATGCAAATAAATTGGCGTCAATAACATTGGCCTGAAAAACATAACGGCGTGGTTCAGTTGCCAGATCCAACAATCCTTCAAACTCCAGTTTTAAATTTGGATCATCTATATTCAATAAGCCATTGAAATTTTTATTGGAAATATTTCCATTTACTGAAATGTCCCTGTAAGGATATTTTTTGAAGGTTATTTTGCTTACAAAGCCATGGATTTCTGCCTGAAGTGGAACATCCCTTGTATAAACGCCCTTAATTTCAGCATCTATACTAATATCATCAAGCCAACCTGATTTACTGAATATTTCACCTATAAAAAATTCATTTGTATTGATTCTGCCAGAGAAGGAAACTCTATCAGCCGAATCCGGAACAATCATTAAATCAGTTTTTATATCTCCAAGGTTGGTATTTAACTTACCATTCGCCACAAAATCATTATAAAAACCTGTAAAATACCCTGTGTATCTAAAATCCTGCAGTTTCTCAAAATTTTTTGGAATTGCGATGGTTTTATTGCCCGGTAATTTTAATGAGGTAATATCTTTTGAATTTGTTATTAGTTCTTTCAAATTGAATACAATAAATGTCTGGTGAATATCAGGCAATCCATTCATATCAAAGTTTCCTGTAATCAGGGATGAATTTCCCCAACCGATAATAAATTCTGTTCCTTTGAAATTAACTAGGGGTCCATGAAATTTCCCTGACAGTGATATAGCCTGGCTGTTATTCCAAAAAAGATGAGTGAAAAATCCCAGGTCATAAGTATTCAATTGTGATTCTTTAAAATCCATGTCAAAATCAACCTTTTTAAAAAGTGTGGGAGGCTTAAAATCCGGGAAATTTTCGAATGACAGCCTTACTTTTTCAGCATCAATATCGGAATTTGCCGTATGAATGGTTAAATCATCAAAAAACATATGTCGATTGCAAATCTCAAGATTACATTGCAGGTTGCCCAATTGGAATTCGCTTCGATCTTTAAATGATAAAGAATTTACGTGCATGCTGACAGTACCTTCAAAAATTACCAGGTTTTTTGCATGTACATTAAACTCATTTAAGATCAGGTTATTAAAATTAACTCCCTGTGTTTCTTTATTGTTCTGATTATTTTTTAGTATAAAACGACTATCAACAATCTCAATACTTCTGATTTTTAACGGTTTCTTTTCTTTTAATGTATCCTTTCTTGCCTTGATGTAGTCAACCAGGAATTGTAAATTGACATGACCACTTGTATCTATTCTTAATTTCAGATCTGCCTTTTCTAACAACAATTTACGAAGGATAATATTCTCTGAATTCTTATTTATCAGAATGTCAAACAATATCGGCATGACGGCAATCGTATTGGAAGAATATATGAGTGTATCATTTAAATTATCGCTTATGAATAAATTTTCAAATTTCACCCTTCGAACACCAACTATTCTTGCCTTAGAATAATTTATGCTGACACCAACCTCTTCGGAGATCTTTGAAACCAATTCATTGATGACATAATTGTGAACGGAAGGAATTTGAAATATGCCGAAAAGCAATACCGGAATCATTGTAAATATTACCAGTATATAAGAAAGGAGCTTCGCTATTTTTTTGATAATTTTGTTCATCTTCGGATGGATGCAAAAATACACTATATCATTAATAACTAAAGATTAATGGATATTATTATTTTAGGTATAGAATCATCTTGTGATGATACATCAGCGGCTATCGTCAAAAATGGTTTTGTCCTTTCAAATAAAGTGGCAAATCAGGATATTCACAAAGAGTATGGTGGTGTTGTGCCTGAACTTGCCTCAAGAGCACATCAGCAAAATATAATACCTGTTGTTGATTCTGCAATCAAACAGGCAGGAATTGAACCATCGCAAATTGATGCTGTTGCGTTTACACGTGGTCCGGGTTTGATGGGGGCATTGCTTGTAGGTACTTCCTTTGCTAAAGGTTTTTCTATCGCAAGAAATATACCGATCATTGATGTTAATCATTTACACGCCCATATACTTTCCCTGTTTCTTCGTGAGGAGAACGATAACAGAAAAATACCTCCATTCCCATTTTTGTGTCTTCTGGTTTCCGGCGGACATACACAGATCATGATTGTAAGCAGTTTCCTGGAGTCAGAAATTATTGGCAGGACTATTGACGACGCAGCGGGTGAAGCATTTGACAAATGCGCAAAAGTAATGGGACTTCCTTATCCCGGGGGACCTCTTATTGATGAATTCGCCAGGGAAGGCAATCCAAGTAAATTCATGTTTAATAAGCCTCAAATTACCGGCCTGGACTATTCTTTCAGTGGTCTTAAAACTTCCTTTCTGTATTTTCTAAGAGACCGTGTAAAAGAAAATAAGGATTTTATTGCAAAGAATAAAATGGATTTATGTGCTTCTATTCAGCATACTATCAATTCAGTATTACTGAAAAAACTGATTCAAGCCTCAGAACAAACAGGGATAAAAAATATTGCCATTGCCGGTGGTGTATCAGCCAATTCAGGCTTACGAAATGAATTCATGAAGGAAGGTAAAAATAGGAAGTGGAAAGTTTTTATTCCTGAATTTAAATATTCCACAGATAATGCTGCTATGATTGCTCTTACAGGATATTATAAGCACCTCGAAATGGATTATGCGAAACAATCTGATGCTCCCTTTGCAAGAATAAAGATAAATTGAAATTGCTGGTTATTTGATGATTGGTGATTGGGGTTAAAGCTATTCCACCCCCTTTAATTCCCCCGCCAGCGGGGGATACTGCACTGATTAAAGTAAAGTGGCACAGGCACAGCTAAACAAATGACTAATCTTAGACATTGTGTCCCCCTAGGGGGACATACAGGGGGGAAGTACGAAACAGTTCAACGGTTAAACAACAGAACGCAGTGAGCAGTGAGCAGTGATCGGTAATCAGTAATCAGTAATCGCTAAATACACTATTTCAGAACAAAACAACTCAACCGGAAACCAGAGATGAAAAAGTCACAAGTCACAAGTAAGAAGATAAAAGTGAAAAGTTTGGAGTTTCGAGTTTGGAGATCAGTAACCAGCAACCAGCAACCAGAAACACACCTTCACTAAAGTTTCGGTGAGCAAAGCCAGCAACCAGAAACTAGCAACTACTCAACTCATTTCCAGCAAATCTTTCGATTGTTTTACTGTACGGTTAAATTCATCAATAAGCCCTGTATGTGTGCTCCTGATCTGATCGACCACTTTCTTTGCCCACTGAATGTATTTTATTTTTCTCTTTCTCGACCATTTTATCCTGGTAAATAGAATATCCCGGATATTGCAGGTCTTATCAGCTATTTTTATGCAACTGGCCTCATAAGATAAATCTTTGGCATTCTCTATCTGAAGAGATTTCCTTTTCAGGGAAGGCAAATTCATATCATCCGATACCTCCATGACAATATGCATTACTTTTTCACCAAATTTCTTTTTTATTTCTTCCGCTTCGGCATCTGTATCCTCAATTACGTCGTGTAAAATTGCCGCCACCAATAATTCAACAGATGCTTCATCCAGTTTTTGAATGAGCAAACTGCTGACTTCAATCAAATGGTTGATATAAGGAATCCCATCTGCTCCTTTGCGTTTCTGAAACTGATGTTTCACTGCAGCAAATTCAAGTGCAGTAAATATAATTTGCATATTTTTCTGGTCTGTTTTATCGTCAAATTCTTTACTCATTGTCATTATTTTTATCAATACATGGTAGAAATTTTTATTGCAGCCAGACAATTTGTTGGTTTACTAATTTAAAAATCAATACAATTTATTGTATTTTTAGATTTTGTTCGAGAATCGGTAAATTTCATAATTTAATGAACAATCTACTAATTGAAAGCACAAAAAAAACTCCAGAGGTAAGTTTCAATACCGATGGAAGGCTTAAAATTAGTGGACGTTCAATACCTGAAGATCCTACCTTTTTTTATGATCAGTTGTTTGAATGGATGTACTTTTACTGCCAGGAGCCAAGTAATGTTACAACGCTTGATATTGAACTGGAATACTTTAACAGTGGCTCATCAAAAGCAATTCTTCATATCCTTCGGGCTCTTGTCGATATTTCAAAAAAAGGCAGGAGATTAAGCATAAACTGGTACTATGAAGAAGGTGATGATGATATTATGGAGCGTGGTGAATATTATGAGTCCATCCTCGATTACAAATTTAATTTCTTTGAAACATAGATAGTCCTCTTTGGTTTCTTTATCACAAAAGAAATCCAAAAAAAAATAATTTTAGAAATGTGATTTCTAATACTCGCCCAATGCACGAATCGCTTTCAAATAAATATATATGTATCCTCTTTGTAATTGCCTTTCTTAACCTGAATAGTAGAATATCAGCTCAGGAGTGTATAGGTAAAAATTCTACTTTTAAACCGGGTGAGGAATTAACATACACGGCTTCATACAATTGGTTTGTTGTTTGGACTGAAGTAGCAGAAGCTACATTAACCATAAAGGATACTGTCTATAAAAATGTACCAGCTTATCAATTTAAAGGCGTAGGAAAAACATACAGGAAATGGGATTGGATATTTAAAGTGCGTGATAAATTTGAAACCCTGATAGATAAGAATACACTCAGACCTATAACTTCAAGCCGTCACATTCGGGAAGGTAATTACAGGCAAAATGAGTATTACATATACAACTATGTTGACACAGTAGCATATGCTAAAAATAAAACAAACGATAATCCTACAAGCTTTGATACAATAAAGTTTACTTCATGCTCCTTTGATATAATGAGTGCCATACTGTATGCAAGGAACATCGACTTTAGTAAACATCAAATCGGAGATGAAATTCCCATGACTATCCTTCTGGACAAGGAATTATATCCTATATCTATTAAATATCTGGGGATAGAAGACAGGAAAGTCAAAAACATAGGGAAATTTGAATGCATTAAGTTTTCAGTTATGTTAATTGCAGGAGAAACATTTAAAGAGGGAGATAATATGATTGTCTGGGCAACAAATGATAAAAACAAAATTGTTGTATATGCAGAATCACCAATAATTATCGGAGAGGTAAATGTAAGATTGGCTCATGTGAAAAATAACAGGTATCCATTCACTTCCCTGAAAAATTAAAATGCTTTGTTACTATTTATAATCATTATAATTTACCTTATTTTTGATTTCCGGCATATTTTGTTTGAACAACATATTTAATTTTGTATTCCTCAATAACAAATAAGACTTGATGAATTCCTCAAACTGTATCGAACAGAAGGGAGTTGTTGAAGAGATTTCAGAAGGAATGGTAAAAGTTAATATCACTTCATTTTCAGCATGTGCCAATTGCCATGCCAAGAAAGCATGCAACTTCATTGATTCCGAAATCAAACAAATCATGGTGCCAATTGAAGGAGCTCATTATGCAATTGGTGATACAGTTTGTGTAATTATGAAACGCGTTCTTGGATTGAAAGCAGCATGTATTGCTTATATTGTTCCTGTATTTTTACTGATTACAACCCTACTGATTCTTACATCATTAAAATTAAATGAACTTACTGTAGGTATTTTCACACTTCTGATCCTTGCGCCTTACTTTTTATTGGTTTACCTATTCAGGGAGTCATTGAGGAAAACGTTTACATTCAGGTTAAAAAAGGAGAGTTGACATGAGCATGGTTATTTTATATACTATAATATCATTAAGCGGACTGGGAACAACTGCAGCAATAGTTCTGTATTTTGTTGCTCAGAAGTTCAAGGTTAAGGAGGATCCGAGAATAGATGATGTGGAAGGAGCTCTGCCTGGAGCAAATTGTGGAGGATGTGGTTTTCCCGGTTGTAGAAATTTTGCTGAAGCATGCGTAAAATCTGATGATTTTGAAGGTTTGTATTGTCCTGTGGGAGGAAATGATACCATGAGTGCAGTGGCCGCTATCCTCGGTCGGGATGCCGTTGAGCAGGATCCAAGAGTTGCCGTTTTGCGATGCAATGGAAGTTGTGACGCTCGTCCACGAACAAACAATTATGACGGAACTGCCACCTGTGCTATTGCTTCTGCCCTTTATGGCGGTGACACGGATTGTCAATACGGATGCCTGGGATTTGGTGATTGTGTTGAAGTATGCAATTTTAATGCTCTTGCCATGGATTTTACTTCAGGGCTTCCTGTAGTGAATGATATCAATTGTACAGCTTGTGGGGCCTGCGTTAAGGCTTGTCCAAAAGATCTCTTTGAATTAAGAAAACGAGCAAAAAAAGATCGGAAAATTTATGTTGCCTGCCGGAACGAAGACAAGGGCGGAATTGCAAAAAAAAGCTGCAGTGTTGCCTGCATTGGTTGCAGTAAATGCTTTAATGTTTGCCCATTCGAAGCCATCACAATGAATAACAACCTGGCGTTTATCGATGCCGATAAATGCAAATTATGCAGAAAATGTGTTCTTGAATGTCCAACAAATTCAATCATTGAAATAGGTTTTCCACCACGAAAAGAAAAAGTGGAATCAACAGAAAAATCGAATGAAAATGAGGAATCAAAAGACACAAATTCAGGAGAGATCATTAAAAACAAGGAGGAGTAAGCATGTTGAAAACATTTACAATAGGGGGTATCCACCCTTCTGAAAACAAACTTACCGGGCATGAACACATAGTCAATCTTCCTGTTCCTGATGCTGTCACAATTCCCTTATCCATGCATTTAGGTGTACCTGCAAAAGCTGTAGTAGAAAAGGGAGAGACAATAAGAACCGGACAACTCATAGCCAAAGGAAATGGCTTTGTTTCTTCTCATATTCATTCTTCTGTTTCAGGAAAAGTACTTAAAATTGACAAAGCCATTGATGCAAGTGGTTACAAGCATGATTCTATTTTTATACAGGTTGAAGGGGATGAATGGGATGAAACAATAGACCGATCAGATGAATTAAATCATCGATGCTCACTTTCTCAAAAAGATATTATTCAGAAAATTAATGCTGCGGGTATCGTAGGGATGGGAGGAGCTACTTTTCCCTCGCATGTGAAGCTCTCTTTGCCAAGAGGTAAAAAAGCCAGATTTCTCATAATAAATGGCGTTGAATGTGAGCCTTTTTTAACATCAGACCACGCCCTGATGCTGGAAAAAGGTGAAGAACTAATGGTAGGCATCAGCATACTTGGTAAAGCACTGAATGCAGAAAAAACACTCGTAGGTATCGAAAACAATAAACCCGATGCCATTGAAAATCTGAAAAAAATTGCCGGAAAATACAAAAATATAAGTATTCATGCCTTGAAAGTCAAGTATCCTCAAGGTGGTGAAAAGCAGCTTATCCAGGCATTAATTCATCGTGAAGTTCCATCAGGGGGTCTTCCTGTAGATGTAGGAACGGTTGTATTCAATGTGGGAACTGCCTATGCTGTGTATGAAGCTGTTCAAAAGAATAAACCCCTTTTTGAGCGTATTGTTACGGTAACAGGGAAATCCTTGAAAAAACCATCTAATTTCAGGGTTCGGATCGGAACAGCTGTGAATGAACTTATTGAAGCAGCCGGAGGAATGCCCCAGGATACCGGTAAAATTATCAACGGAGGTCCGATGATGGGAAAAGCATTATCCAGTACTTTCGTTCCGGTAACAAAAGGAACTTCGGGAATCCTGATTTTAAATGATCGTGAAGCCAGACGGAAAGCTGTTGAACCTTGTATCCGCTGTGCCAAATGCGTAAGTGTATGCCCGATGGGCATGGAACCCTATCTTCTGATGGCACTTAGCGAAAAGCAAATGTTCGAAAGACTGGAATCTGATCGCGTAATGGATTGCATTGAATGTGGATCTTGCAGTTACATTTGCCCTGCAAACAGACCCCTTCTGGATTATATCAGATTGGGTAAATCCAGTGTCGGGAAAATAATACGAACGAGAAAAAAATAGGTAAAACACCAAATACTAATATATTTTTCAAGTGAATAAATTCATAACAGTAGCTCCATCGCCGCACATACATAGCGGAAAATCAGTTGAAAGGCTGATGTACGGTGTAATTCTTGCACTCATACCGGCTCTTGTTGTCTCCGTATTTTTTTATGGTATTGGAGCTATAGCAGTAACTTTTATTTCTATAGTTTCCTGCGTATTGTTTGAATTATTGATTCAGAAATTTATACTGAAAACTCAGGTAAGAATCTCCGATGGATCAGCTCTTGTAACAGGCATGCTTCTTGCTTTTAACTTGCCATCGAATCTGCCCTGGTGGATTATCATTATCGGAGCGTTAGTATCCATAGGAATTGGGAAAATGACTTTCGGGGGCCTTGGAAATAATCCCTTCAATCCGGCTCTTGTCGGAAGAGTGTTTCTTCTTCTTTCATTTCCTGTTCAGATGACTAGCTATCCTGTTCCGAAAGGATTAAGTACTCCTTACATTAGTAATATTGAAGGATTTACAGGTCCAACTCCTCTTGGAATATTAAAGGAAGGTATCAAGCAAGGTACTCCTGTTTCTGATTTGATGAAAGAGCTTCCCTCCTATCTTGATCTTTTTCTAGGAAAGTTGGGAGGGTCAATGGGTGAGATAGCAGGTGCAGCCCTGATACTTGGCTTGATCTTTTTGCTGATTCGTAAAATTATTACATGGCATATTCCTGTTAGTATCATACTTTCAGTATATGTTTTTACAGGAATCTTACATTTGACAGATCCGTCTCAATATGCCGATCCGCTTTTTCATATTCTGACAGGAGGAATATTGCTTGGAGCAATTTTTATGGCTACCGATTATGTTACCTCACCAATGACCTCACCAGGCATGTTAGTTTATGGAATAGGCATAGGAGTGATAACCGTACTGATCCGTGTCTTTGGGGCTTATCCCGAAGGTGTATCATTTGCCATCCTTATTATGAATGGCTTTGTGCCTCTTATTAACCGATACATAAAACCAAGACGTTTTGGAGAGGAGGTGAAAAATGGCTAAGAAGGAATCAACATTTACCAGCATGGTAATCACTCTTTTTTTAGTTACCCTTGCTTCGTCAGCAGCCCTGGGGTATGTTTATGAGTTAACCAAAGAGCCCATTGCCACAGCCAAGGCTGCAAAGAAAAATCTCGCCATTAAGCGTGTAACACCCGAATTCGACAATCAACCTGGTGAAGAATTCTATAAAATGCCAGCTGAAAAAGATACTCTGTTTTTCTATATTGCCAAAAAAGGAAACGATACCGTTGGTTATGCCGTGGAAACGTTTTCAAACCAGGCTTTTGGAGGTTCTCTGAAATTGCTGGTCGGTTTTTTACCCGATGGTACCATCAAAGAAGTTGCCGTACTGGAGCATAAAGAGACTCCTGGTCTGGGGGATAAAATGGTGAAATCAAAAAGTGATTGGAGCAGGCAATTTGAGGGGAAAAATCCAGATGATTTTGTATTAAAAGTGAAGAAAGATGGTGGAGATGTAGATGCTATCACAGCTTCAACCATTTCATCAAGAGCATACTGCGATGCACTTCAACGTGCCTGCGATTCATTTAAAGAAGGAGGTAATCAATGAGCCAGATTAAAAATTTAACAAAAGGATTTATTAAAGAAAATCCGGTATTTGTGCTCTTCCTCGGGCTTTGTCCGACCCTGGGTACAACAGGTTCAGCATTGAATGGTTTAGGCATGGGACTGGCAACAACTTTTGTACTGGTCATGTCCAATGTATTTATCTCATTGTTTGGGAAATTTATTCCCGATAAAGTAAGAATACCATCATACATTGTTATTATAGCCTCCTTCGTTACCATGGTTGATCTTTTGATGAGTGCCTATACCAATACTCCGGGGCCCCATGGTGAACCCAGTTTGTACGACAACCTTGGCATTTTTATCCCGCTCATTGTTGTCAACTGCATTGTACTTGGACGTGCTGAAGCATTTGCTTCAAAAAATACCGTATTCTCTTCTCTTATTGATGGCTTAGCAATAGGTTTAGGATTTGCATTTGCTCTCGTAATTCTTGGTTCTGTCCGCGAACTTCTGGGTAACGGATCCTTTTTTGGAATGAAGTTTATTGAGGGAGATGGGATTCTCATTTTTGTAATGGCTCCCGGAGCATTTCTGGCATTGGGATATCTGATCATGATCATGAACAAGATCAGAAAAAAAACAGCATAACTCTAATAAACAATTATGGAATACATCATCATCATAATATCAGCCGTTTTTGTCAATAATATTGTATTGATGCAATATCTGGGCATATGCCCGTTTATTGGAGTTTCAGGTAAAGTTGACACAGCAATTGGCATGTCTGGAGCAGTTACTTTTGTTATGGTTATTGCCACAATAGTTACTTATCTGGTACAACAATATATTCTGGAACCGCTGGGCATTGGCTTTATGCAAACTGTTACATACATATTGGTTATTGCTGCACTCGTACAGCTTGTTGAAATCATTTTAAAGAAAGTTAGTCCGTCACTTTATCAGGCTCTTGGCATATTTCTTCCTCTCATCACCACAAACTGTGCAATTCTTGGAGTCGCTATTCTTGCTTTTCAAAAAAACTTTAATCTCGCCGAAAGCGTTGTTTATGCTTTTGCTAACGCTGTTGGTTTTGGTTTGGCGCTCGTTACTTTTTCAGGCATACGGGAACAGCTTGAGCTAGCGAGCATACCTGAAGGCATGAAAGGGGTTCCTATTGCTTTTATTATTGCGGGAATACTTGCTATGGCCTTTATGGGTTTTGCCAATATTGTCTGACTCCGGCTTTCCTTATCAATTTTTTTTATATCCGGAGACGAACAAGTTCGAATTTCAGGTGTTAGAAATTTTAATACATTCTGTCTTAAGCAGCTAGCTGATTCATTATTTATTGAATAATTGTTGTTTTACCAAATCTACTAATCCACTGTATGAAAAATACATTGATTGTATATGGTACCCGCAAAGGTACAACTGAAAGAACTGCTCAGGTTATTGGCGAAATGCTGGTATTAAGATTTTCTCATACAGTGCAAATGGTTAATGTCAGAAAAATCAGAAAATTCAGAAGTACACTTCATGCATTCGACAACCTGGTTGTTGGCTCATCGATAGTTAAGGGCAAATGGGTTTTTCGCGCATTAAGATTTTTAAAAAAAAATAATTTTAACAACCAGAAAGTAGCCATTTTTGTAACAGCAGGGGTTACATTGAATAAAGAAATTGAATTGGGCATTCCCAAAGAGGAAGTAGTGAAAGAAGCCATTGATAACTACATTGATAAGTATCTCGAAACAACTTCCATACACCCGGTTTCCAAAATGGCCTTTGGCGGAATGATAGTCAGATCGAGGAAAGAAAAATTCAACAGCTGGAAAAGAGAAGATATTGAAGCCTGGGTAATGCAATTGGGAAAACTGCTTGATTAGCCGTATCCATTCAGAATACAAAAAAACCGCTATCAGGATTGCTCCTTTTAGCGGTTTTCATTCTTATTTAGCCAATCTCCCGAATGAACGGGATGAAATAATATTGTTCTTTAACAGGCAAATAGCGGGTAATCACTCATCAGATCATTCACTTTTTTTCTTACAGCTGTTATGACCTTTTCATTTTCAATATTCGAAAGAACTTCATCAATAAGTTCAACTACCTGAACGATAATATCCTCTTTTACTCCACGTGTTGTTATGGCTGGTGTGCCAACTCGTATACCTGAAGTTTGAAAGGGTGAACGACTGTCAAAAGGTACCATATTTTTGTTTGCTGTAATATCGGCCTGCACCAGGATGTTTTCTACCTGTTTCCCGGTGATGTCAGGAAATTTCGATCGAAGATCAATTAACATAGAATGATTATCCGTACCCCCTGAGACCACATGATAGCCACTGGCTATGAAGCATTCAGCCATTTTATCTGCATTGGTTTTTACCTGCTTCATATAATCCTTGTAATCATCAGTTAAAGCTTCGCCAAATGCAACTGCCTTTGAAGCAATAACATGTTCCAGCGGTCCGCCCTGAATTCCGGGGAAAACTGCCGAATCAAGCAGTTGAGTCATAGTCTTCAATTGTCCTTTAGGTGTTTTTTTACCCCAGGGGTTCTCAAAATCTTCGGCCACAAGAATTAATCCGCCCCTTGGACCACGTAAAGTTTTATGCGTAGTGGTAGTAACAATATGACAGTGGGGAAACGGATTGTTAAGGAGTTTCGTAACGATCAAGCCCGCAGGATGGGCAACATCAGCCATTAAAATAGCGCCTGCCTGATCGGCAATAGCTCTCATCCTCGCATAATCCCAGTCGCGTGAATATGCCGAAGCCCCTGCTACGATCATCTTTGGCTTTTCTTTTTTTGCCAGCGCTTCCATCATATCGTAATCAATCCTGCCATCTTCTTCTCTAAGTTTGTATGCTACAGGATGATAAATAATGCCTGAATAATTTACAAAAGAACCATGTGTTAAATGTCCGCCATGAGAAAGATCGAGACCAAGGAAAGTATCTCCAATTTCCAAAACTGCAAGCATTACGGCAGCATTTGCCTGGGCACCCGAATGTGGCTGAACATTGGCCCATGTGGCACCAAATAATTGTTTGGCCCGTTCAATGGCGAGCGTTTCAACCTCATCAACAACCTGACATCCTCCATAATATCTTTTGCCAGGCAATCCTTCCGCATATTTATTGGTAAGGTATGAGCCCATGGCCTCCATAACCTGATCGCTCACAAAATTTTCGGATGCAATCAATTCAATTCCATCCAACTGGCGTTGATGCTCTTTTTCTATTAAATCGAAAATTGTTTTATCTCTTTTCATGAATTCAATGCTGTTATAATTTTAGGTGCACAAAGATACTTTTTCTGCTACATCTATCAAATGAATCATTTTGCATATTGTAAATAAGTTAGTAACCATGATGTCTTGATTTTTCTATGATTTTCAATATCAATGAATTAACATTTTTTTCTGAAAAAATTATTGTTTATGAACATCTACCTGAAGTATTTTTTTATAACTTGAATTCCAACTATAAACAATTTTATCCATGGAAAAACAAACTAAACACCAAGACCGGCCTATGTTTCTGACTGTTATTTGTATTCTTAGTTTTATTGGATTGGGTATGTCAGTTATAAGTAACCTCGTAAACCTGGCATTTGGAACATTTAGCTCTTCTTTATATCCTCTGGTACAAGAGGGTTTTGAGCAAGCCCTGAATGAGGTAGATGCCACAGAACCAGCTGCTTCCGCATTGTTAGAACAGATTTTCAGTTCCATCCTGAAACTCTTTGAAGTAATGCCTTTGCTTGCAGGAATTAGTCTGGTACTTACTATAGTTGCACTGATTGGCGTTATTTTTATGTGGACCCTGAAAAAAACAGGTTTTTATCTCTTCACTGCAGCCAAAGTAGTGATGATCTTTGTTCCCATGATGCTTATCGGGGTTAACTTCATGTCTGCCATGATGGCTATTGGGTCTTTATTTGTTGCAGCCATCTTCGTTACTTTGTATGCATTGAATTTGAAGGCAATGAAATAAATATTGGAGTCTGTGAAGCTGTATTAAAAGTTATTTCAGAATCTTAATTTACAGTTTGTGAATCTAAAATGAGATACCTTTCCATACAGCTTCCTCACATAAACAATATAAACCAAAACGAATAGTATGGAAGTTGTAAATCCTCCGCAAACAAAAAAGACTGTCTTACCCAATGCAAGTTCAACCCTGGTGCTCGGAATTCTGTCTCTTTTTTTCTGGTGTGGCTTTGGCTTGATTTTCGGAATCATTGGCCTTCTGATATCCAGAGAAGGAAAAGATCTCTATGAAGCCAATCCGGATGCATGCATTGGATATGGAAACCTGAATGCAGGGCGGGTATTATGCATTATAGGTGTTGTCCTCAACGGAATTGCATTTGCTGTCATGTTGCTCTGGCTGCTGGGCATAGCTACCCTTGTAGGGGCCTTAACCGGATTGGAGGGATTCTAAAAAGACCTGAATGATTGAATGGTTAGAAAACCATCCGCTGCCTTGCTTTTATAAGTTGTTTTTCGGAATTGAATGTCCGACCTGCGGTTTTCAGAGGGCGCTTATTTTGTTGTTAAAGGGAGAATTTTGGGAAAGCATTAAACTCTATCCTCCTTTGTTGCCGACTATTGCTTTATTTTGTTTAATTATTCTGCAATGGATCATTCAAAAGCCAGGATGGATTGCAATAAAACGATTTGCCCTGCTTGATTTGATCATTGTCCTTGCGTCCTATCTTCTGAAACTGCTCAATTAAAAATCAGTACTTCATCTTCTTTACTCTGCTGAAATATCAAGCAGCCATTTCCGGTAAACTGAAAAAAGTTTTGATTTTGAGAGAAAACCAACATATTTCCCATTTTTGATAACAGGAAGATTCCATGATCCGGTTTCTTCAAATTTTTTCATTACCGAATCCATAGATTCATCAGGAGAAACATGAGTAGGAGGCAAAATCATCAAATCACGTATATAGGTTGTATCATACATTTCCGTATGAAAGATAATATGCCTAATGTCATCAAGCAACACAATACCCACAAGCATTTCATCTTTGATAACCGGGAAAATATTTCGCTTTGATTGGGAGATGGCTTGAGCTAACTTGCTCAACTTGTTTTCTGGCTTAAGGTTAATAAAGTCGGTCTCAATAACTTTTCCCATTTCAATAAGTGTTAAGACGGCCTGATCCTTATGATGAGTTAAAAGCTCACCCCTTTGTGCAAGTCTGATGGTATATATGGAATGAGGTTCAAAATACATGATCGTAATAAAAGCAATAGTGGAAGTTAAAATCAAGGGCAATAACAAACCGTAACCACCTGTAATTTCGGCAATAAGAAAAATAGCAGTCAACGGGGCATGCATAACACCGGCCATCATACCGGCCATACCAACCAATGCAAAATTGCGTTCGGAAACATTTGTTGTGCCAAATAAATTTATTATCCGGGCACTAAAATAGCCGGCAATACCTCCCATAAACAAGGTAGGCGCAAAAATACCTCCCACTCCTCCCGCTCCATTGGTAATAGAAGTAGCTGCAACTTTGAAGATCAATATAAGTAGTAGAAAAATCCCAAACATCCAAAAGTTATCCTGAAGGCCATAAAAAAGACTCCCGTTGGTAATTTCATGAGCATTGCCATTCAAGAGCGCATTCAGGGTATTATACCCTTCACCATATAAAGGAGGAAGAAAAAGAATGGTCAGCCCCAGTAAAGACCCTCCAATAATAGGTTTTATATAGGGATTTTTAATTTTACCGAAGAATGCTTCGATGGCTAATGTGCCACGCGTAAAATAATAAGATACCAACCCGCAAAAGATACCAAGAATTATATAGTAGGGTATACGACCCAGCGCAAACTGTTCACTTAATTCAAAGGAAAAAATCTCAGCTTTCCCCAGGAAAAAATATGATACGGTTAGTGAAGTAACGGCACTTATTAAAAGTGGAATTATTGACCATAAGGTTAGATCAAGCATAAGTACTTCAAGGGCAAATATCACCGCAGCAATGGGTGCCTTAAAAATGCCGGCTATAGCTCCGGCGGCACCGCATCCTATCAGAATAATCGTTGTTCTGTAATTCATCCGAAAAATTCTCCCCAATGTGGAACCCATAGAAGATCCTGTTAGCACAATAGGTGCTTCAAGACCAACTGAGCCACCAAATCCAACCGTTAGAATACTTGCTATGAAAGATGAATAATTATTATGCGGTCTGATTTTTCCATTCTTCTTGGAAATGGCAAATAATATTCTGCTGATTCCATGTCCTATCTTATCCTTCACTACAAAACGAACAAACAACACGGTTAAAACAATACCGGCAAGAGGAAAGAAAAGGTAAAGAAAATTTAGTCTGTCTGCAGGCAAACTGTGCAATAGAAAATGCTGTGTATAGTGTACCGCGTTTTTTAAAAGAACTGCTGCAAGTCCGCTGACAATGCCAATAATAAAACTTAAAATATAAACAAATTGTCTATGTCCAAGATGTTTATCCCTCCAAATTAAAAACTTTCCAAGAAGTTTTGATTCTGTCATTCTCCTTTTACTTTTTACTTTTTATTTCTCACTACTCACTACTTACTACTTTACTTTTCCCTTTTGTCTTTTATCTTTTTATTTCTCACTACTCACTACTCACTACTTACATTCCCCTTTTGTCTTTTATCTTTTTATTTCTCACTACTCACTACTCACTACTTACATT
>CAYQDZ010000043.1:0-87 GCA_964416375.1 uncultured Bacteroidales bacterium | reverse complement strand
CCCCTTTTGTCTTTCGTCTTTTGTCTTTCCCCTTTCCCTTTATTCTTCAGAAAAATCTTTTAATAGACTACGATAACTTGAAAATAG
>CAYQDZ010000042.1:4191-16481 GCA_964416375.1 uncultured Bacteroidales bacterium | reverse complement strand
TATCACAAATAAATAATTAAAATTCATTCATTTTTATGAATAATGCAGGTTAAGTAAACATTTAATCATTATGAAAGTGAAATCAAATGTCCGTATTATGAAAAAGTTTTTACTTTATTTTTTACCCTTTATTCTATTACCCCTTAACCTGTTCACACAGGAAGTTCCTGATGATGAATTCAAACCAAGCGGTAAGGCTTTTGGTAAAGTTTTCTGGAATTACAACCACAATTTTTCCAAAGAGGCTGAGCAACGTAACGCTTTTGATATAACAAGAGCCTATCTGGGGTATACATACCAATTCAGCAAGAACATCTCAACAAAAATTACACTTGATGGCGCCGGATCTTCTAATGCCAGTGATTTTACAGTTTTCCTCAAAACAGCTCAACTGGACTGGAAAGTAGCTGAACCGGTAAAATTATCGCTGGGGCTTATTGGTCTGAAGCAGTTTGATACACAAGAAAAATTCTGGGGCTACCGATACCTATTCAAATCATTACAGGATGAATATTCCCTGGGATCAAGTGCCGATCTTGGAATCAATGCAGAAATAAAAGTATTACAGAATTTAAAAGCCAATCTGTTTATTCTGAATGGAGAGGGATACAAAAATGCTCAGGACAACATGGGAAGAATGAAGGCCGGAGGAAATCTTATATATACTCCCGTTAAAGGTTTGACCATAAAAGGCTATTACGATATTTACGGAGGGAAAATTGAAGTGAATGACTCCATCTCAAGTGATACAAGTTCTGTTCACTCGCTTGCATTTTTTGCAGGATACAAAACAGATAAATTCAGAATTGGTGCTGAATATGATATCCAGTTGAACGGAAAAAAATATGCTCAACAGGCAGCAGATCATAATAGCACAGGAATTGCAGTTTACGGGACCTATATAATCAATAAGAAATTTGAAGTATTTGCAGAATGGTTACGCTATAAAAGCAATACATTGGATGGTGCTGAGGATACATGGAACCATGAAAAGGATGTAAATGCCATTATTACAGGTGTACAGTATGCACCTGTTAAAGGTTTGAAAGTGGCCGCTGACTACAGAATCTTTCTATTTGATGATCCGGATATAAACACAGGGTCATATTTTTTCCTGAACTTTGAGTTTGCCTTTTAGGGCATATTGCATACGAAAAAAAAGGTTGTCACATACTGACAGCCTTTTCTGTTTTGTCACGATACGAGAATTAACTCTGACACCCGGTTTACAGGATACTCATTTTGCTTTTCAGACAGCTTTCATTTTATTTGTTATTATCGCCATCTTATTCTGCAAACTTGTATCCTACTCCCTTAATAGTTTTTATTAATTTATCTCCTATCTTCTCTCTTAATTTACGAATATGAACATCAATTGTCCTGTCACCGACAATGACGTTTTCATCCCACACAGATTGAAAGATCTCATCTCGTGTAAATACTTTCCCTAGCCGGGAAGAAAGCAACAACAGCAATTCAAACTCCTTTTTAGGTAAAACCAGTTCTTCATCATTTTTCAAGACAAGGTATTTCTCCCTGTCGATGAAAAGATCGCCTTTTCTTAGCACTCTCTCTTCTTTGTTGATCTCAATGCTATTCCTGTCCACTCTCTTTAATAAAGCCTGGATCCGGCTTAATAAAACTTTCGGCTTGATAGGTTTGTGAATGTAATCATCCCCTCCTGCTTCAAAACCGGCAATCTGCGAATAATCTTCGCCCCGTGCGGTGAGAAAAGCGATGATAGAATTGTTTAAGCTAGGTATAACCCTTAATTTTTCACAGGTTTCAATGCCGTCCATTTCGGGCATCATTACGTCTAACAATATGAGATGAGGAGTTACTTTTTGTGCAGCATCAATTGCCATCTTACCATTGCGAGCTGTAAAAACATTATACCCTTCACGTTTCAAATTATAACTCAAAAATTCAAGAATGTCCGATTCATCATCGACAATAAGGATTTTATATTCTTTTCGCATCCGATTAAATATATAATTAGTATTACAAATGTATCATATAAGGAAAAAAGAAGTGCTTCAATAAGCAATTATTTGGTTATAAGTTACTCATGAAAAACAAAATAAATAAATTCATCAATTGAATATTTCTTTTCAACTAATTTAGTATTCTGTAAACTATTGAAAGATAAAATAATTTTATAAAAATTGAATTAATGTATGAAAAACTGCGTTTTATCATGCTTTATTTGTATAAAAATTCAAAACTTGCGTATTTAAATACATTTCTATTAAACCAATAAATTATACAAGCAATGACTAGCCAGGATTTTATTCAGAAAGAGAACAAGTTCGGAGCACATAATTATCACCCGCTTCCGGTTGTACTCGCAAAAGGAGAAGGAATTTACGTTTGGGATGTAGAAGGCAAAAGATACTTTGATTTTTTGTCGGCATATTCAGCGGTTAATCAGGGGCATTGTCATCCCAAAATTGTAAAAGCGATGGCTGACCAATCGAATACCCTGGCACTCACTTCACGGGCATTTTATAACGATTGTCTGGGCGAATTTGAAGAGTACATTACCAAACTCTTTGGTTACAATAAAGTATTGCCAATGAACACTGGTGCCGAAGGAGATGAAACAGCGCTTAAGCTTTGTCGGAAATGGGCCTATGAGAAAAAAGGAATTCCGGAAAATAAGGCAAAAATAATTGTTTGTGAAGGGAACTTTCATGGTCGTACAATTACCATCATATCCATGTCAACCGATCCCGATTCATACAAAGGATTTGGTCCTTATACTCCCGGTTTTGTTATTGTTCCATACAATGATATCGATGCTCTTAAAAAAGAACTTGAGGACCCGAATGTCGCCGGTTTCCTTGTTGAGCCGATACAGGGTGAAGCAGGTGTCTACGTTCCTGATGATGGTTTTATCAGTACTGCTTATACCTTATGCAAGGAAAAAAATGTATTGTTCATTGCCGATGAGGTACAGACAGGTCTGGCACGAACAGGCAAGATGCTGGCTTGTGATCATGAGAATGTTCATCCCGATATACTGATCCTGGGCAAAGCCCTGTCAGGAGGCATGTATCCTGTATCTGCGGTTCTGGCTGATGATGAGATTATGTTGTGCATCAAACCCGGTGAACACGGCTCAACCTATGGAGGAAATCCAATAGCTGCAAAAGTGGGTATTGCGGCTCTTGAAGTATTGAAGGAAGAAAAACTTGCTGAAAATTCAGAAAGACTCGGTCAATTGTTCAGAGTTGAAATGCAAAAGCTTGTCGATCAATATGAAATGGTTGAGCTTGTAAGAGGAAAGGGGTTACTGAATTCTATTGCTATCCGTCCTAAAAATGGTAAAGTTGCATGGGATGTATGTGTTGCAATGAAAGAAAACGGGCTGATCGCCAAACCCACTCACGAGCATATCATACGATTTGCACCTCCCCTGGTTATAAAAGAACAGGAATTGATGGAAGCTATTGAAATTATTAAGAATACAATGAAACAATTTGTATAGGAATTCAGTATGAAGAATTGAAAAGGATTGCCATTCAAAGCAATCCTTTTTTTGTAAGTGTGCATAACATTATTCAAACAAAATTTAATTTTTGTTATTTTTATTTACGATCTAACGAATTGGTATGGGCTATAAAGTACTTGTGGTTGATGATAACGTGCACAACAGCAGGTTAATTGAAGGAATACTTCACGCCGAGAAAAGCAAATACGATGTTTTCTTTGCAGAAGACGGACTGATAGGTTTTGAAAAAGCCCGTAAGCTTCAGCCTGATCTGATATTAATGGATATCAGAATGCCAAATTTATCGGGATTGGATAGTTTGAAAATGCTTCAGGAAGACAGGGATCTGAAAGAGATCCCTGTAATATTCATTACGGCTTATAAAACGGACGAAAATTTTGCTGAAGCTTTTCAATTCGGGGCATTCGATTTCATAACCAAGCCCATCGATATCAATGAATTGATAACAAGAGTCAACAAAGCTCTCAGTATTGGACAGACATTACAAAGAATCAGGGCCAAAATGAACCTGTATGAAAAAGAAAGAAGGGCTTTGCAAGAGAAAGCCACCATTACACAAAATGCGCCCAATTCTTTTATCATTATCGATGCAAAAGGCAATCTGGAATGGGCAAATGATGGTTTTGTAAAATTGCATGAACTCTCGTTTAAAGAATTTAAAAAGCAATTTGGCAGTAATATTTATGAGATCAAAACTTTCAAGGATTTCACACGTGAAGCACGCCGCTGTTTTAAAACAAAAACTGCCTCAAGTGTTGAGGCCAAGCAAATTCTGCCGAATGGGAAAAAATGGTTCCAGACTTTTTTCACCCCTCAACTGGATGCGAATGGAGAGGTATACAAATTGATTGCTGTAGAATCTGATATAACTCCGATTATGTTAAAAGAGGAAGAACTCTTTAAGCAAAACCGTAGAATGCTGGGCATTACAGAGAGACTGGAACAGGCTAATGCTCTGTTGGAAAATCAGAAACAAGAAATTGAAGAACAAAAAAGTCTGATTGAAGGTGAACAGGAAAAATCGGAACGATTACTACTGAATATTCTGCCTTTTGAGGTGGCGCGTCAGCTGAAAGTGAAAGGGAAAGCAGGTACACGTTATTACCGGCATGTTACAGTGGTATTTACCGATTTTAAAGATTTTTCAAAAAACACAAAGGAACTGGAGCCAAAAGATCTTGTAGCCATCCTGGATGACTATTTTGCGAAGTTTGATGAGATTACAGGCAAGCATTACCTGGAAAAAATCAAAACAATCGGGGATGCTTATATGTGTGCTGGCGGGCTTCCGTTAAGAAATAAATCAAATCCCGTTGATGCCGTTCTTGCCGGTCTGGAAATTTTAGATTATCTGCAAAAACTTAAAGTGCATGGGAAAGAGGGTATCCCTCACTGGGATCTTAGAATTGGTATTCATACAGGACCTGTTGTTGCGGGAGTAGTGGGTAGAAAAAAATTTGCTTACGACATCTGGAGCGAAACAGTAAATGCGGCGGCACGCATCGAAAGCCTGGGTGAAATAAATAAAGTGAATATTTCAGGATCTACATACGATTATGTACGCGACTATTTTGAGTGCTCTGACAGGGGTAAAATAGAAGCCAAAAATATTGGCAAGATAAATATGTATTTTGTAGAAAGGATTAAACGTGAGTTTTCTGCCGATGAAAAGGGGTTACAACCCAATGAAGAATTCATAAGACTCGTGAACAAACTATAAGTCAGGTGCAATATCTATTTGTGCCTCTCTTCCAGAATTTCAATTACATGTTCAATTCTTAATTCCTTTGCGCTCAGCAACACAAGATAATGATATAGCAAATCAGCAGCCTCATTTAAAAAAAGCTCCCGGTCATTATCCTTCGATTCTATGATCAATTCAACAGCCTCCTCTCCTACTTTTTGGGCTATTTTGTTGATGCCCTTTGTAAATAATTTCGCAGTGTATGAGTCTGCCGGCATTTTTTGCTTCCTGTCATCAATTATATCTTGCAGACGAACTAAAAATTCTGTTTTATTTGATTTCATTTTATGCGGCGTTTGAAATTTCAAATATAATGAAGCGAGTTAGTTAATTCTTAATATTGAATCCTCCTATTTCTTCATTCTTAATTACTTTCCTACATCCTGACCGGAATACCTCTTTCCTGTAAAAATTCCTTCAATTGGGGAACTGTAATTTCTTTGAAGTGGAAAATACTGGCGGCCAGTCCTGCATCTGCTTTTCCTTTAGTAAAGACATCGGCATAATGTTCCATATTGCCTGCTCCGCCCGATGCAATAATGGGTATGGAAAGCATATCAGAAAGTTTTGCCAGTGCATTGCATGCAAATCCATTCTTTGTTCCATCATGGTTCATGGAGGTAAACAATATCTCTCCTGCACCACGATTTTCACATTCCATTGCCCATGCATACAATTCTTTGTCGGTTGGAATGCGTCCGCCATTGATATATGCTGTCCACCTTCCTTTAACCTCTTCCGCATCAATTGCAACAACTACAAACTGGCTTCCGAAATTCTTTGCCATCTGGTCGATCAGTTCAGGCTTTCGAATGACAGAGGAATTGATAGACACCTTATCGGCACCGGCACTCAACAAAGCCTCAATGTCTTTCAATTCACTAATGCCGCCACCCACGGTAAAAGGAATATTCAATTTATGAGCAATTTTCTTTACCAGTTTCACAAAAGTCTTCCTCCCTTCATGCGATGCGGTAATATCCAGAAAAACCAGTTCATCCGCTCCCTGTCTGGCATATTCAGCCCCCAGTTCTACTGCATCCCCCACTTCGCGAATGTTTACGAAATTCACTCCTTTTACGGTTTGTCCGTCCCTTACATCAAGACAGGGTATGATACGTTTTGCCAGCATTTTCTGATTTATCAGGTATTATCTATCTGCAAAGATATATTCCCTGTACTATTATACCAGTAAAACAAATGAATATATCCCCTGAATTTCAACAATCTGTTTTCGTGTTCCTGGTAAAACCATTGAAATATCCAAACCAAGCAGAGAAATTTTCAATCCGGCAAAATAGTTGAAAATTCCCAACAATAGAATTCGTCTTACCTCATACATATGCTGGTCATATACCCTAATCCCGACAACTGTCATGTCAATCGATACAATTTAGGCTTAAAAAAAATAAATGTAACAAAAACGTGATCGTTCGCCATTTCGTATAAAACAGGATTGCTTATACCGTCAACCGTTGGAACAATAATTGAAACAGGCACAATTCATCAGCTATATTTAAATCTCCGTAATTTATTCCATAACAAGAAGAAGAACCTACAGATTCAATTCTTAAGATTCATAGGAAAGAATAGCCCCATGTTTACTATGAAATGGGGTTTTCGCTATACCTTCAGTCCGGAAAAAAATACATAAATACCAAAACACTAAAAATAAAAGCGTACCTTAGCCGAAATTCAAGATTTGAGAATTTGCGCTTTTATTTACTAATTCCCTTCTCACTATTAGTTCATCACTGCACTTTTTTTTAAATCCTATTTATTACATTTTTTAATAACAGGTTCGCTTGAAAGTTTTATTTGTTCACTTAAGATTCCCTGTTTGGTCAGCCATCACGAATAGTTTTGTGCAGTTCAAACAAAATTCTCAGAAACAAGCTTAGCTACCGGGTTATTAAAATACAAACAATTTAATTTTATAAAATAATGAACATTTATGTAGGAAACCTTGATTTTAAGGTGGATGAAAATGACCTGGAAGGAATATTTGAAGATTATGGAACCGTAGGTTCTGCTAAGATTATTACCGATAAATTCACAGGGAGAAGTAAAGGCTTTGGTTTTGTTACCATGGAAAATGATGATGAAGCAAAAAAAGCGATTGATGAACTGAATGGTGCCACACTGGAAAACAGAGAAATTGTAGTAAATGAGGCAAAACCAAGGAAAAACAATTTTAACAGATAACAGAATAATTTTTTATGACAAAAGGAAAAGTAAAATGGTACAATGAAATCAAAGGTTTTGGCTTTATTGAATCCGAGAATGGCGAAGATATATTTGTTCACCGTACAGGTTTATATACTTCTTTTAGCGGGCTTCAGCCTGATCAGGAAGTTGTTTTTGAAACCAAACAAGGCGATAAAGGTCTGGTTGCTATTAATGTGAAATCTTCAAATTAATTTATTTAACTTGAATTTATTTCATATCGAAAATCTTGCAATACCCGTTCCAATCATTCAGAGAGGAATGGGTATTGTTATTTCTTTATCAGAATCAATCCCGGCCATAACCAACACTGGAAGAGATTCTGCAGTTTCAATGATTCGGTATACTTTTAGCAAACCAGGAAACAAATACCAGTTGACAAAACAAGGCAGTTAAATAAGATGAAATGCGGCAGCTAAAGATTACAAAACAAATAACCCAGCGAAATGAAGAATCGATAAATCGATACTTTCAGGAGATTAATAAGTATACAATGATTACTGCCGAAGAAGAAGTTGAACTGACGGTGCGTATCAGAAATGGCGATACAGATGCCTTAAGGAAGCTGGTTGTTTCGAACCTGCGTTTTGTAATCTCGGTAGCAAAACAATATCAGAATCAGGGTTTGTCATTCTCCGATTTAATAAACGAGGGGAACCTTGGGTTGGTGAAGGCTGCCAAAAAATTTGATGAAACACGGGGCTTTAAATTTATTTCGTATGCAGTATGGTGGATCCGCCAGTCAATTATCCAGGCTATTTCAGAGCAAACCAGAACTGTACGTTTACCAATAAACAGGCTTTCGTCAATCAATAAAGTTACGAAAGCTATTTCGTTTCTCGAACAGGAATTTGAGCGGGAGCCAACCGATGCTGAAATTGCAGACTATCTCGATTTAACCAATGACGAAGTAAAACTTGCAAACGACATTAAAAAACGGCAGATTTCGTTTGATATGCCCCTATCGCAAAATGGCGAAACTGATTTTAGCTTGTATGATATTGTTCAAACCGGAAATATCCCTTCTCCCGATCACAAAATGATACAGGAATCTCTTGCAACAAACATTCATCGGGCACTAAACAAACTGACCAAAAGGGAGGCCGAGATATTAACCATGTCTTTCGGGTTATGCAATACACCAGCCCATTCTCTTAATGATATAGCTGTAAAATACAATATGTCATCCGAGCGAGTGAGGCAAATCAGAAGCAGGGGAATATTAAAATTAAAAACCCTTCTCAAGGGAAAACATGCTCTTTTGTAGTATCAACAATCAATTGACCTTAAGAACAAAAACATTAATTCAATAACAAAATAAAAAATAATTTATGGGTAGATCGCAGGAAACATTTAACAAGAAGGAAGTAAGGAAAAAAAAAGAGAAGAAGAGAAAAGACAAAGAAAAGAAGAGGTTAGCCAGGAAAGAGAATGAGAAAAAAGGCGGTCTGGACGATATGATTGCCTATGTCAATGAAGATGGAATGCTCTCCTCCACTCCTCCCGATCCAAGCAAAAAGAAAGATGTTAAATTAGAAGACATTGAAATTGGCACACCCAATCGCAATTCCGAACAAGATCTTGATCCCATAAGAAAGGGAACAGTAGCCTTTTTTAATGATTCAAAAGGGTATGGATTTATAAGGGATTCTGAAACCAAGGAAAGTGTTTTTGTACACATAAACAATACACTTGAAGATATAAAAGAGGGTAACCTCGTTAGCTTTGAAGTAGAAATGGGTCAAAAGGGTCCAACTGCAGTAAAAGTGAAACTTTCCAAATAATTTAGAACCCTGCCCGATCTTTCCTGTATCCTGCCCAGTTCTCATACCGTATCTGTAATACCTGTCGTAACAAAAGCCGGCAAGGTTTTTACATTCATTATTACTTCAACAGCACAATTCAAAGAATAATTTTCCGGGCTATGGACTTAATCGGGTTTCAAAAACATGAAACCTGGCTTTTTCATTGAATGGTCTGTTCTAAGATAAATTGTAATTTTGTCTGAGAAAGACGGTTACCCGGACATGCCTAGTGTGGTAATTATTAAATTTGTTTACTAATATTTTGGTTCTATTTTTTCTTTATGCAAGGCAAAGTTTACAGGCATAGCCATAGCTACGGCGAAAAACTTTAACGCAGCAGAAAGGAAAAAGAGGGCTGAAATAAGTGAATGAAATTAGTAATTACTACACTAGGTAGTAGAGAAAGTTACTGCCCAAGCAGCCAGACATAATCGAGATAGATGACATAGCTTCCGGCTGATAATAAACTTCGGCTTGTAAAAAAATCACCTGCCCATATTTACCAGGCGTTTTATGAAACAACATTTCACTATTGGAATTGGGTTACAAATGATGTTGAAAAATCATTAATGCTGACATAAAAAAATATCGATTTGTTCATGATATGAATGAAGATTGATCCAAAAAATCGACCGTTCTGATTCAAATATGGATTGTAAAAACATATAGATTATGAGAGTTCGAGATGAAAAAAATGGGATAACCATAAAGGCCTATGCCGGAACAACCGGCGTTTTGCTTGCCTTTAACGTTACAAACGAACGAAGATCCGGATTGCTTGGCTTTGCTATTCGGAAAAAGAAAGGCAATGAAAATTGGAGATGGCTGCAGGGTTTGCTTCGGTTTCCGTCCAACGATCCGCCTACTTTTCAACCGGTTGATTCAAAGCTGGCCCCCATCCAGAAATTCAGATGGACCGACTATGCTGTATATCCGGACACAGATTACAGTTATGAAGTTCAGGCTGTCTATGGTCCCCTTCCTGATCTTCGTTACATCAAGGGTCCTATGATAAATTTACGAACCGAGTCCATCAATCACGGCAAGCACAGAATCATATTCAACCGTGCAGTTGCTGCAAGTCAGGCCTATTCCAGAAGATTTGGAGACACCAATCCCGATAATGAAGATGATCCTTTGTACCTGAAGGCACGAAACTGGCTAACCCGCGGAATGCTTCAAAAGATAGAAAGTTTTATTAAAAAGGCAAAAGATGATAATTATGCCCTGGACCTTGCATTATTCGAATTTGAATACGATGGATTTGTGGATCTCCTAAAAGAGATTGAAAGTAAAGGTGTAAAAATAAATGTGATATATCATGGTCAGCCGGGAGATAAGCAAACCATTGAAAATGAAAAACACCTGCACCCGCTGAAAAAAAGATTAAAATTCCCCCGTCACACAACAGCTTTGTTTCATCAGAAATTCATTATCCTGAAAAAAAAGGATGATGCCGGCAACTATATACCTAAGGCAGTACTTACAGGTACTGCTAACTTCACTCCCAACGGTCTCTGGAGACAGGCCAACGTTGTTCACATCATGTATGATAAAGCCCTTGCCAAAGAATATGATATGCTGTACCAGCAACTGCTGACCAGCAAAGGACGAACAGATACTAAAAAATACATCGATGCACATCATCAGATTAAGCAAAACAAAAAGGTATACCAATCCTTTAGTCCAAGGTCCGGCTACATTGATATCGATCTTCTGGAAAAGGTTATTAATTCTGCCGAATCCGAAGTATTTATTTGTTCAGCTTTCAAACTCCATGACCGGATTACAGCAGCCCTTGATAATCCTGATCCAAAGGTTATACGATTTGGTTTACAAAACAGCAGAACACAAATTACAGGATATCACAGAAACAGGTCGTTTACAGCACCATCCTTTATAAAAAAGGGTCTGGAAGGCTTTCTAAAAGAAAGTACCAAAGGACAGCGTGGTTCCATATACATTCACCTGAAGACAATCATCACAGATTTTACTTCGGATAAACCAACGGTAATTGTCGGTTCTCATAATTTTAGCAAATCCGCATCTGACAAGAACGATGAAAATTTTGTCATCATCAAAGGGGATACAGAGGTTGCAGACACATACTTCTGTGAAATGATGCGCTTGTATGACCACTATCGTTTTCGGTACAATTACAACAAAAGAGACGGTGGCCGGACAAGTGCATTCAATTTAAGGATCGACAACTCATGGACAGACGATTACTATGATCCGGACCATCTGAAATATGATGAAAGGGTTAGATTTTCAAAACCCGATGACAGCAACTAACAATCAATACGGGGTAAATTTCCGGGATTTGAAAGTTGAAACTGAACCAATAGATATATCCTTACAGAAATAGTAATTAAATAATACTAAATTATTTCCGGTGTAGATTATTAGCTCTGCTAACCACAGGTAGGCTCGCTTAGCTATCTGTGGCCGATCCACTTCTCCTGGCAAAGGGTAAAGTATTGAAATGTATCAGCAATGAGCAAAATATCTGCGAATTTGTTTCATTCATATTAGTTAATAAATTTCCAACATGAAATTTGACCGAACAGGAATCATATTATACGTTATCCGTTACAGGGAATGCCTGAACTTCTATGAAAATATTCTTGGCCTGAAAAAATGTCCGAAACAAAAACACTTGCTTATTTTGAGTTTGGAAACTCATATTTGATGGTTGAATTGGATGATGAATATTCGATATAATCAAATAAAAAAGGAGCAATCTGGCTGTATTTTATTATTCTGTTTCAAGGTCGAGATATATTCCAGTCTGGTAACTTATCAGGGGAAACAGGCCATTTTAAGTATGGTCAGGGATATTACGGAGCGCAAGCAGGCAGAACAAGCACTAATTGAAAAAAATAAGGAATGTCAGAGGATTCATAATCACAGTCAGCTAAATGGATTATCTGTCTGAAATTTGGATGGCCCCCAGGATATTAATAAGCGATCCAGCTTATAACTGACCGGGATGAGCATA
>CAYQDZ010000042.1:0-4091 GCA_964416375.1 uncultured Bacteroidales bacterium | reverse complement strand
TGGCCCCCAGGATATTAATAAGCGATCCAGCTTATAACTGACCGGGATGAGCATACATTATTCGTCCTTTTGATTTCATCGGAACAGTTAATTGGTCAGCCGCTTAGTAGCTGTTGAGCTATCCGGAAATTCTACATTTTTGAGGCAATACCGGCTTCAATCTACATAAATGTAGTTTGGATCATAAGCAAATGGAAGTTCCTGGCTGCTTGCTGGGAGTAATTCCAGATTGCCAATAAAGCATTATATTGACAATATATTCATATCTTCTTATTTTTGAATTGAACTCTATCTTCTGTCGATATGAAAAAATATACATTTCTGTTTGCCTTTGTGCTTTTTTTCTTTCAGCATGGATTTGCAGATGATCCTGTCTGGGGCAGACTGGCTAACCCCGGATTCGAAAACCAAGCCGTTAAAAGCACCTTGTTTTTTACGGGCAGCTGGCGCAATGGTTTACAGTTTTATGATTACAATCCATCCGACAATACAGGTTTGTTTACCATTCATCCGGCAGATGCCCGTCACTTGGGATGGTCAGAACTTGCTTCGAACAGGGATTTTGCTGTAAATACCATGGTAGATACCGGGGTCAATGTGATCAACATGTCATACTGGGGATTGCCTGGAACCAACAACTGGGCATACTGGGCACCTATTAATAGAATGGAAAAGGGAATATGACAGCTTGTGGATCGATACGGGGATTCCATTCATCCATGATATTTCTCCGGGATACGATGCGCACATTATTTTTCCTTCTTCCCCACTCTATGGCAACAACCAGCTATGGCGCGATCTGCAAACACAGGCAATCAACGATTTTGGCATTGAGTCCTTTACTTTCAATGCATGGAATGGTTATACCGAAGGTTTTGCAGGAGTGCCCACCGTGCAGTATGGCGATACCACGTACAAATGGGTTTGCGGACTGTTTGGCGGAACATGTGGTCATGCCACCGGATTTGATAAAACTTGGCTAAGTAAAAATCAAGACTGAAAAGGGTAAATCATTAATTGTCAGAGTAATAACCACAGGCGTCACAACAAAGAACAGCATTGATGTAAGCCCTGAAGCATACGAAGTGCTGAATTCAGGCGAGCATCCCCGCTCTATGTCGTGGTATGTTACAAAATGTCCTCCAAATGGTGAGAATATTTATTACCAGTTTAAGAAAGATTCCAATCCATGGTGGGTAGCTCTGTGGGTACGAAATATTTCTCTACCTCTTGCGTTTGTAGAAGTTAAAAATAAGAATCATTCAGAGTGGTACAAATTGAGAAGAGAAAGGGATGGATCTTATGTTGATGATAAAGGGTTTGGAACAGATGCATTCAGCATTCGAATTACAGCTATAGACGGACAGGTAATTGAAGATACTTATCAATCATATAACGCGGGGGAATTACTCAAATCTTCAGGACAGTTTGAATAATTAATGTCATTGCGAGCGTAGTGAAACAATCTGGCTTAGTTACATACGAAAAGCAAGATTACCGCGGTCGTCCTTTGTCCTCCCTCGTAATGACGGTATAAATTTAGTGATATCGATTAACAAACCTCAGAAGAGTTGTGTCAGGATGTGCGGAACTTACAAAGACCTGAGATTTAGTCTAAATGAAGAGTCCAGCTATACGTTCCGGAGCCGGTCATACCGACAAAAGGTCGTTCAATTTTGTATCCGTCAATTTTAGGGAATGTCAGGGTATGTTTTACCTCTCCTTCCAATAATGGATATTCGAAAGGACTACTATCCGGATCACAGGTATTTGTTATAGTACCGATGCCCATCGGAGAACCTACATGCCAGATTTCATCCAGATTAATAATAAGCTCAGAGTCAGTCAGTGAACCGGTTAAAGTAACATTCATAATTGCACTGCCTTCATATGCAGCTAAAGTGCATGTTGATGTAATGGTTCCGTTTACATCTATATCTACAGTACCGGTACCGCAAAAATCGACGGTATCGCAACAGATAAAGGATACTGTTCCGGAAACGATCTCATCCTGATGAAACGTTTGATCTCCCGCTCCGTAATCGTTAGCGAGCACATGGTAATAATCAATACTTCCACTGGGACAGTCCCCAATAAATGTAACTGCCTGGCAAACAACTTCGATGTCAGTAACATTTTCTCCGTCAACCATTCCGCTTTCATTTAAAATATAGCATGTTTGACCTGCAGGATAACTTTCAATTGTAACATCGTATGCGGAACTATCGTCAAGCAGGGTAGGAAATGTAAATGTTCCGTTTTCTGAAATGGAAAGGTCATCGCCGTTATTGTTTTGAAGAACCAGCCCTGTACCAATCAAGCCTTCAACTGTACCTCCAATCGAATACTTTTGAATACCATTGTCGGTATCGTCTTTTTTGCAGCTGCTCATGACAATAAAAGCTGCCATAACGATGAGCGATACAAACGAGTATAGTGTTTTTCTTTTCATCATTACCTTTTTTGTTTTTTATGGCAATATGTTTTGTTGTATAAAATGAATTGCCATTTTTGGTTAGACATGGAAATACTATGAGTAAAGTAAGTTATTTATTGTTATACTATCAAATTTAATACTATAAGTGCAGAGAAATTCAGAAGATTAGAATAACATAGCGATGAATGAGAATTCTGCGTGATTTGATTAGAATTTGACAATAGGAATAAAGGAGGTATGAGGCTTTCTCAGTAAAGTCTATAGTTAGGATTCGAGATGTTTCAGGGTATGCTCTTTTCAAAATGTAATTTCGGTTAGTGGTTAACAAAGCTCTGAAGATCCAAAAGAGTAATTTTCCCTTCATAAATGGCCTTCCCAATGATTGCCCCTGGTACATTCATCTCATCCAGAGTATACAATTCATCCATTTGTGTTATGCCCCCACTGGCAATTAAACCTATGTCCGGAAATCTCTGAACCAATTCCTTATACAAATCCATTGAAGTGCCTTCCAGCATTCCGTCTTTGCTTATATCGGTGCAAAGCACATGCTTCACTCCTCTTTTAAGATACTCCTCCAAAAATTCGAAAAGGTCTATATCTGTTGTTTCCAGCCAACCGGCCACAGCAATTTTCTTATCTTTCACATCGGCACCCAGAACAATCTTATCAGGTCCAAATTTTTCCAGCCACGAAAAGAACAGCTTTTTGTCCTTCACAGCAATGCTGCCAATAGTAGCCATGGCCGCACCACTGCTAAAAACAATTTCTATGTCTTCTTTCGATTTGATGCCTCCCCCGAAATCAATTACAAGATCGGTTTTGGATGCTATCCTCTCCAGCACTTTCCAGTTGACTAGGTGCTTTTCCTTTGCTCCATCCAGATCAACAAGATGCAATCTTTTGAGTCCATGATCTTCAAAAGCTTTTGCTACTTCCAGGGGATTTTCGTTGTATACGATTTTCTGGTCGTAATCTCCTTTTGATAAACGCACGCATTTGCCGTCAATCAAATCTATAGCAGGAATTATGGTTAACATTTTTCCACAAAGTTTTTAAGGATTTGCGCTCCAACGGGACCGCTTTTCTCAAGGTGAAACTGTGTAGCATAAAAATTGTCTTTGTGCATGGCCGCACTGAAAGGCAGAATATAGTTGCCTGTGGCTATGGTGTCTGCACCCAGGGTAACATAATAACTGTGCACAAAATACACGTATTGCCCCTCGATACTTTCATCGAACAAAGATGATTTCACCTGGCTAATATCATTCCAGCCCATGTGAGGTACTTTAGTAATGTTCTCCTGACCGGGGGCAGGTTGAAACAATACCACATCCTCATCAAAGATCCCTATGCAATCTACATTTCCCTCGATGCTGTGTTTACACATGAGTTGCATGCCCAGGCAGATTCCCAGAACAGGTTGTTTAAGCGATCTGATCAGTGTATCGAGACCATGTTTTTTAAGGTATGCCATGGTTGTACTCGCCTCTCCTACTCCGGGGAAAATAACTTTATCGGCTGCACGGATCTTTTCCTCATCGTTTGTGACCTCAGCCTCGATACCCAGTCGCTGCAAAGCATAATCGACCGACATAATATTCCCCGCATTGTATTTTATAATTGCAATTTTCATCTAATCAATATATTATAA
>CAYQDZ010000041.1:13354-16615 GCA_964416375.1 uncultured Bacteroidales bacterium | reverse complement strand
TGCCATTGAACGGATTTTTGTTTAATACCATTGAAGGAACAGATACAATCTGCGAAGGCCAGAAGCCAAAATTGATCCTGGCAAGCACGCCGAGAAGTCAATCAACATCTTACATTTACGAATGGCTTCAGAGTACCGATAGTGTAAACTGGGTACTTGCCACCGGAACCGGTGATCTGTTGAGCTTTCAACCTGATGAACTTACAGAAACTACCTATTTTACACGCATGGTCCTTGATACCTTGACAGATGAACCTATTACGGATCCGGCAAAATACGTTTATGATACGGCCTTTGCCATCAAAGTTTTTGTTTTCCCGGCATTGAGCAATAATATCCTGGATTTTCATGACACCTTGTGTTTTAATCAAAGTCCCGGAACACTTGCCGGGACTATGCCAACTGGCGGAGACAACTCTTACCAATACAACTGGCACTCAAACATCAATTTAGAATCTCCCTGGACTGCCGGCAGATCAATTAATCCTGACCTGACAGAAGGGAATCTGACTCAAACGACTTATTACAGACGAATTGTTACTTCTCATGAAGTATGTGTTGATACAAGCAATACAGATTCCATTACTGTACTGCCTGCGATTTCCAATAATAGTTTTTCACCGCTGGCAGATACTGCCATTTGTAAAAATTCGGATGCCGGCCTCGTAAGAGCAACAACGGCACCACAGCTCGGCGGGGGTAACGGAAACTATACCTTCAAATGGATTGAAAGCTCAAATAACATCAGTTACGATACGATTATCGGAGCTGTAAGCGCCAATTATTCTCCGGGAGAACTGGCAGAAGATATGTATTACAAACGAATTGTTTATTCGGGTCCCAACACGGTTTGCAAGAGTATAACTCCGACTTCCTTTTATCTGGAAGTATATGATTTTATTTCACTCAATAGCATCAACGGATCCGGGATACAATATGCCTGCATGCACGCGGAAAAATCTCTTGGGGGTTCTGAGCCCGGGGGTGGCAGTGGTAATTATAACTACAACTGGGAACAATGGGTTGATGGAACGGGCTGGGATGATGCCGATGGAGAAAACAATGACAAATATTACACCTCTTCTCCTATGAATGATACCCTGTCGTTTCGCAGGCTTGTATTCTCAGGTGATTATGACCAGTGTAAAGATACTTCCGATGCCGTTTTGATACGAATTAATCCCTTGCCGACAGGAGATATTGAAGCCGGGATTGATACCTTTTGTGCCGAAGGAGTAATTACTGTTCAATACAATAACCTTACAGGAAACGGACCCTGGACAATAACAGTGGGAGAAGTTGATAATCCGATCAATACAACTGAACCACCACTCACCGATCCTGAAGGAACATTTTCTTTTGAAGTTACACAATCTGCATCCATAAAAGTTCTTGAAATTAAAGATGACAGTTCTTGTCTGGCTATGGAGTCGAACTTTGTCCATACTGTGGAGGTTGTTGTATATGAAAGACCTGAGGCAAATGCCGGAAATGATCCTAAAGTGTGCGGATTGACAGCTTCCATGGCAGCAGAACAATCTGTAGGTTCGGGTTTGTGGTCCGGACAGGGTATTGATTTCGATGATCCCTCAAGTCCGGAGTCTGAAGTTACAGCAACAGAATATGGCACCTACGATGTTACATGGACCGAGACAAACTGGATCTGTACAGATGCAGAAGAAATAGAACTTACATTCTATGAGCAACCGGAAGTGGCATCTGTAGGTGAGGATCAGATTCTGGATTACACCTTTAACACAACACTTGAAGCAGAAGCTCCTGATGTTGGCCTTGGAAACTGGCTTTTTGTGACGGGCTCGGGGACCATTGAAGAACCAACAGTATCTACCACCAGGGTTGATTTTCCGGACTTAGGAAGTTATGAACTGAGTTGGGTAATTGGGAACGGTACCTGCGATTCTGTTAGAAGTTCGGTAATGATCACTATAAACGATCTGGCTATTTTTAATGGATTTTCTCCAAATGGAGATGGTGTAAATGATGAGTTTATTCTGAAAATGAGCGGCAGAAATCCGGCAAAACTCCTCATGTTGGATAAATGGGGCAGAAAGATTGTTGAAACAGAAGGAAGGGATGAATTGATATGGAACGGAGAAAATAAGAATGGGGAAATCATGCCCGAAGGAACCTATTTTTACATCATCAAAGAAGAAGGTTTATCGGACCGACAAGGTTACATTGAATTACGCAGATGACTTTAAGGACTTTAATTATAACACTTTTTATATTTTGCTGTAGCATTGCTTTACATGCTCAGCAAATGTCGGTTGTTTCATTATTCGATCAGAATCTTACTTACCTGAACCCGGCAGCGACAGGCAATCAGGAAGTCCTTACCGCCAGTTTTTTTTACCGCAATCACTGGACCGGTTTTGATGGTGCTCCTTCAACACAGTTTTTCAGTGTGCATGCTCCCTTAAAAAATCCCAAAGTAGCCTTGGGGGTCATGCTTGAACATGAAAGCATAGGAAGTACAAACTATACGGGAGCATATTTTAATTATGCTTACCGGTTAAATGCAGGTCCCGGTAAATTATCTTTGGGTTTGAAACTGGGTATGAACAGCGGATCACAGGATTACCTTAATTTACGTGAGGAGAATGAGTTTGATGATCCTGCTTTCAATGACAAAAACAGGACTTTTTTTGTACCTAATGCAGGTTTTGGAGTTTTGTACTATACTGAAATGTACTGGGCGGGTTTTTCAATTCCCCGGTTTTTTGGATTTCAAAGCGATCCTTCAGGAACATACAAAATATCACATGAAATTGCGAACTATGAATACCATTTTGCAGGAGGTGGAAAAATAGCACTTCCATCTGAGTTCAGTATGGAACCATCAGTGCTTCTGGTTTACAGTGCTGTGTACCCGTTCCGGGTAGCTTTGAATGCAACAGGAATATACAAAAATACGTACAGGGCCGGGATTGGATATCGATATGGTGAAGCCTTTATTTTGCTCATTGGTTATCATCTCAACAGGCAGTTTTCTTTTGGTTATAGCTATGATATTAATATGGGAGAGATCTCGGATTATACCTCAGGATCTCATGAAATTTATCTTCAATATAAGTTCGGATACAAAGTTAATGCGTCAAATCCACGAGGATTTTAGCCTATGAAGCTTATTAAAATTATATTGCTTTCTTCGTTTATTATTCTGAATCATTCGGTTGATGCCCAGGTTTTCTTTCGTATAGAACGATTGCCTGTGAATACTCATTCTTTCAGTGAAATGGC
>CAYQDZ010000041.1:0-13254 GCA_964416375.1 uncultured Bacteroidales bacterium | reverse complement strand
TTTGCTCACAACAGCGATGAATTCAATGTTGGTTTTCCATGCATCAGCCTTGATGGAAACAAATTGTACTTCTCGTCGCAAAATCCTGAGGGATATGGTGGTTACGACATTTATTATTCTGATAAAATTGACAATAAATGGAGTGATCCGGTGAATGCAGGTGATAAAATTAATACTTCAGGCAATGAAATATTTCCTTTTATTTATCATGAGAACAGATTGTATTTTTCTTCAGACGGACAGGAGGGTATAGGTAATATAGATATTTTTTACAGTGAGTTAGTAAATAATGAATGGACAGAAGTAGTAAATATGCCTTCACCTTTCAACTCCAGAGCGGATGATTTTGCGTATGTTGTAACAACAGATATGGATACGGGATATTTTGCATCAAACCGCAAAGGCACAGATGATATTTATCGTTTTGTTTCAACCTTCCCCAGTTTTCCTGAATGTCCGGAACAGGTGGAAGAATCATTTTGTTATGAATTTTACGAATCGGGTTTGGTGAACCTTGATACAACAAGTTTGGAATATGAATGGGATTTTGGTGATGGCACTTCACTCAGACAAACAAGGGCAGTGCATTGCTTTGAAAATCCGGGATATTATATGGTACAACTTAATGTTATTGATACCTTAACCGGGGAAATATCACGCAGTGAAGCTGTTTATGATTTGGATATTGAAAAAATGGAACAGGCTTTTATGCTTATTCCTGATACGGCAGGTATGAATGAAAACATTTCTTTCGATGCCTCCGGATCAAACATAAAACAATTTACAATAGAAAATTATTATTGGGATTTTGGAGACGGGTCTATGGCAGAAGAAGAAGATGCGGAGCATAGCTACAGTAAACCAGGCATTTACAATGTAAGATTAGGCTTAACCGGCAGAAGTGAGGAAGAGCCGGAAATGATTCAAAAGACTTGTGCTAACAAACAAATTATTATATTAGAGAAGTAGTTTGTCAATCAATAACCTTTTCATAAGGAATACGTAGATATTTTTGATAAGTTTTGATGTAGTAAATTTGAAATGCAATGGGAAATTTAATATCAGTTAATTTATAAAGCGATGAGATTTATCTTTTTCTCAGTTTTTCTGCTTTATTATTCACTGGCTTATCCACAGCCTGTGCCGGCTGGTGATGAAAACATTCCATATTTGATGACCTTTGGCAACAAAGCAGAAACATCGTGGGGAGATGATGATTTTTCTCAAACCTTCTTTTTTTTGATCCCTGAAACTTTTAAGGAGCCGGTATTTATCCGGGTTTTTGATCCTGATACTGGCGGTGGAATAGACGAGTTAAACGGGGTTTTTGACACCCGAACTATGTACTCGGTATATGGTGGCAAAGAAAGCTATTCACACAAAGATGCACAGGAAACTGATCCGAAGGGAAATTATAAAAGCGGAGTACTTCTCGCTTCAAAAGTGTTTGGAGAAAATCCCAGATACAATAATAACTGGTATACTTTTGGACCATTCAATCCCACAGAGGGAGAATATGTTGATAAATTCGGAGGGTATGTTATTAAAGTAATAGCCGATGGTGTATCGGGAAATGACGGCAACCTTTACAGGTATTATCTAAGTACAAGCTTCTCAAGCAATAAACCGGTTGAGGGAGGAAATGCTTTTGCTTATGAATATTCATTTCGCTTGCATGACAATCCCAGTGAAGTATCTCATATTTATCCTTATGTCGATGATCGGACAATAACCGTAAAACTTTCTAATTTTGACTGGGACTCAGATGGAGTTATCAGAACTGTTTCTGTTGCACGTAATAATCAGAGAAGCCCTATTTCAGGTGATGATTTTTGGGTGGCAGATGAATTTAAGATTTTTGAGGAAGAAAAAAATACATCACTTGACATACAATTTATAAAAAAGAAAGCACCACCTGTGAAAAACAATAACGTAGTGGTTAATGTCAGAAATCAATACAATGAATTATTACCATTTTATGTTATTCCAATCGGGGGGGTGCCAAAATATAAGTACGGCATTAAAGCAAATCGTGTTAATCCATGAGTTCAATTTGGAAACTCTTTGAAAATATGAGAACCAATCGGGGCAGTATCTTTTTTTTGCTAATGATCATTTGCGTATTTGTAAATTCGATTTCAATAGCGCAAAATAATCGATTCAGAAACTTTACAATTACCGAAGGACTTTGTCATCCTTTTGTTTATAACATCAACCAGGATAACAACGGTTTTATATGGATAGGTACCGGTGAAGGATTATGTCGTTACGATGGAATGGACTTTTTATCCTCTTCAGCTTTTGATACCCTCCCGGTCGATATTGTTACGGTAAGCTATTCAGACAGCCTGGGTAAACTCTGGTTTGGATACAACAACGGGGAAGTATGGTCGTATGATGGGAATTATTTTACTCCCTTTGACTTTGGAAACGGCATGACATTTTCCATTACAGGGATTACACAAAGCTATGAACATGGAATTTTAATAGCTTCTCAGAATAAAGGTTTGTTCAGTTTTGACGAAAAAGGAGATCTTAATACATTCCATCCAGGTTTCTCCAATTATGTTATTTCATGCATTCATGCCCGTGGCAAAAATCTTTTACTGGGAACTCAGGAAGGGTTATTTATTCATGATCTGTCAAATCCCGAAGATTCGATTCCCAAATCTGTTGATGAATTGAGCTCTATAAAAATCCAGTCTATTAAGGATGCATATCATGGCAATTCATTCTGGATTGGTACCGAAGATGCAGGGCTATATCTTTTAACTATTTCACCGGATACCATCAGGATTAAAAATGTTGGAGAGAAATTTGGTTTGCAGTATGAGAAAATACAAGATGTTGAATTTGATGCTGATTCGAATTTATGGATTTGTACGTTTAGTTCGGGCTTATTAAAGCTTTCTTTAGCCTCTGAGGATATGGGCTCTGTTTTATCCTTACAGAGATATAATAAGGAGAATGGTTTTGCAACGGACTTCATAAAATGTGCTTTCAAAGACAGGGAAAGAAATATCTGGGTGGGAACCTATGGAGAGGGTTTCGAACTGCAAACCAATCAACCCTTTGAATTTCAGAATTATGCTGATAGTAAACTGGGGAAAAATATTATTTCTCTTGCACTGGATGATAGTATGTTATGGTTGGGAGGTGAAACGGGAATTATGCAGTGGAACAGAGAAACATCCAGGTCAAAGATATTAGGCAATACTATGAATTTACCAAAGGACCGACTCAATAGCTTATACTACAACAAGGGAACCTTGTGGATTGGCACTGAAAGCCATGGAGTATTTAAATATGATATTGGCTCAGGAAGGGTTTCTTCATTTCTTAATGAAAGCAATTCAATAAGCAATTCAATAAATTACATTACAGGCGATGATGATTATATTTATGTAGCAACCAAGAATGGTATTTTCATCAACAATCTAAAAACAGGAGAACGATACCATTACAGTACGCTTAATGGATTGCCTCATAACGATATCGAACATTTATTTCTTGATTCGGAAAACAGATTGCTTTTTGCTACAAGAACAAATGGAATTTATGAAATTAATGAAAAAGGAGAAGTAGAAGAATTTTTTACTGTCGGCAAGTATGAACTCGATTTCAATTCTATTGCACAAGATATTAATGGCAATATATGGATAGGGACCTTTGGGCAGGGAATTTTTATTTTAATACCTGATTCTGTAATAAATCTCACGGTAAAAGAGGGCATTAAATCAAATTATTGTTATAGTATTATTTCTGCAGACAGTAATTATATCTGGACCGGACATCGCATGGGATTAAGCAGAATTAATATAAATACTCTGGCCATCACTGTTTTTGATTCCGATAATGGAATATCCGGCGATTGTAATCAGAATGCCACGGCCATCGATGATGATCAGATATTATATTTCGGAACATCCGACGGATTAGTTACATATGATATAATAAAAGGCAAAAAGGAACAACTTGATCCAAAAACAAACATTCTGAGGGTTGTTATTTCTGATAAGGAATATGATTTCAGGAAGCCTATAATTTTACCTTACTCGGCCTATAAATTACGAATCGAATTCATAGGTCTGAGCTATGCTGATCCTGGAGCTGTTAGCTACCAATACAAATTGGATGGATATGATTTGGATTGGTCGGACGTATCAGATAACCGATATGTTATCTATCCCCGTATTGAAGATGGCGAATATACTTTCCTGATAAAATCGTATGGAGCAAATGGAGTTACGGAATTAGCACCAATAAGTTTTTCCATAAGAGTTAAACTTCCGGTTTGGAAAACCTGGTGGTTTATTACATTGCTTGTCATTATTCTTCTTCTTTCCATAGTAGTAATTATTAAATACAGAGAACGAAAGCAGAAACAAATTCAGGATTACCTTGAACAGCGCCTTGATGAAAGAACCCGTGAAGTAGTTGAACAAAAGGAAGAAATTGAAATAAAAAACAGGGATATTACAGATAGCATCAATTATGCACAGCGCATACAATCAAGTATTTTACCACCCATAAAAAAACTTCAACAAAATTTCTCAGGGTCATTTATTTTTTACCAGCCCAGGGATATCGTCAGCGGAGATTTTTACTGGTATGATAGAATTAATAATAACAAATTTGTTATTGTTTGTGCAGACAGTACAGGCCATGGAGTTCCTGGAGCTTTTATGTCCATGATAGGTACTACGCTTATTAAGGATATCAGCATTCGATCTGCTGTAAATTCACCCTCCGAGATCCTTCGTGATCTGGATTCAGAACTTCGCAGCACATTAAATCAGAACATTGAAAGCGCTGATCAATCGAATGATGGTATGGACATTATTGTTTGTGAAATAGACGTTAAAACAAATTATTTGAGGTATGCTTCAGCCATGCGACCGATGATTGTTTACAGGGGAGGGGAACAATACTACATTAAAGGAAGCAGGAGTTCGGTTGGCGGACATTATGACAAAGAAGATAAAATATTCAAAGATGAAGGAGTACAACTTGATAAAGGCGACCTGATCTATATGTTTTCCGACGGATATCCCGATCAATTTGGAGGGCCTATAGGCAAGAAATTTAAAATGGTAAGACTTAAGAATCTTCTGCGTGATATTCATCATAAGCCAATGGAAGAACAATATGATTATGTGAAAAGCACATTTAACCTTTGGAAAGAAGAGTTTGACCAGGTGGATGATGTATTGTTTATGGGCATTAAAATTTAATGGAAACCGGGAATACAATAGTGTATTTTGAATCTTTTATCAGATCTATTTATATGCTCCCATTTTAAGCATAGTAATTTCTTTATTTGATAAAAACCTCCATTTTCCCCTTTGCAATCCCTTTTTTGTAAGACCGGCAAAATAAACCCGATCCAGTTTTTTAATGTTGTAACCAAGATGGTTAAAAATCCGACGTACGATGCGGTTTCGTCCGGAATGAAGCTCCATGCCAATTTGGGTTTTGTCCGTATTGTCAATGTAGCTTAAGTTATCGGCTGAAATATCCCCATCTTCCAATGTTAAACCTTTTAAAATCTGCTGAAAGTGTAATTTTGTCAACGATTTATCAAGCGTTACATGGTAGACCTTCATTTTATTATGACTGGGATGAGTTAATTTTTTGGTCATATCACCATCATTTGTGAACAAAAGAACACCTGTGGTATTTCTATCCAATCTGCCTACCGGGTAAATTCTTTCTTTGCATGCACTCTGAACCAGATTCAGAACTGTTCTTTTTGCAAATGGGTCCCTTAGGGTTGTGATGTAATCCTTTGGTTTGTTAAGAAGAACATAAACAGGTCGTTCTGATTTAATTCTTTCATCGTTGTAGCGAACATCATCTTTAGGCTGTATTTTTGTTCCAAGCACTGTGATGATTTTCCCATTTACCTTTATCAGTCCTGCCTTTATGTATTCATCGGCTTCTCTGCGTGAGCATATACCTGAATTGGCAATGAACTTATTCAAACGTATTTCATCCGGGTACTCAACTTTATTATCGGATACAGAAGACTTTTGAATGGGCTTTGCGGCAACTTTTCTTCTCCTGTCAGAACTTGTATATTGTTTATGAGTTTGTTTTCCTTTTTTCATCTCCTGGTAGTAAAATCAATCAACTTATTTCTTTTGCCTTATCCAAATAGATTATTTTTGTTTTGCAAATGTACTTGAATTAAATACACCAGGAAAAGAATTATGACACTTATAAAATCAATCTCAGGAATTAGAGGAACTATCGGAGGAAAACCTTCAGAGAACCTTACTCCTTTGGATATTGTAAAATTTACTGCAGCCTATGCCAGTTGGATGATGAATACATCAGGGAAGAAAAAACATACTCTTGTTTTAGGCAGAGATGCCAGAGTTTCAGGACCGATGCTTGCAAATATTGTCTCCGCAACATTACAGGGCATGGGCATTGACGTTATTGATCTTGGACTGGCTACTACGCCAACAACAGAGATGGCTGTCACTCATTTGCATGCCGAAGGAGGAATTATTCTTACAGCAAGTCATAATCCTGCACAATGGAATGCATTAAAGTTGCTCAATAGTTCAGGAGAATTTATATCGGAGGACGACGGCAGGAAAATACTCGAATTGGCAGAAAATGATGCTTATACCTTTAGCCCTTATGATAAATTGGGCAAGTATTCAACAAACCGGGAAATGAATCACATGCACATTCAGGAGATACTTAATTTGCCCTATGTTGATGTGGAGGCAATTAAAAAATCCGGAATATCTGTTGCTATTGATTGTGTTCATTCAGTGGGAGGTATAGTTATTCCGGAACTGTTAAACGCCCTGGGGGTTAAACATGTTATTGAATTGTACTGCGAACCAAGTGGTTTGTTTCCACACAACCCTGAACCTTTACCTGAGAATCTGACTGAAATATCAAACCTGATCAAAGAGAAGCATGCTGATGTTGGCTTTGTTGTAGATCCTGATGTTGACCGCCTTGCAATTCTTAATGAAGACGGGACCATGTTTGGAGAAGAATATACACTGGTTGCAATAGCTGATTATATTCTGGAATTAAGGGGTGGGGGTAATACGGTTTCAAACCTTTCATCTACACAGGCATTGAAAGAAATAACCGAAGAAAGAGGAGGCATTTATAAGGCTTCTGCTGTTGGAGAAGTAAATGTTATAGAGAAAATGAAAGCAATACAAGCGGTTATCGGTGGCGAAGGTAATGGTGGTATTATCTTGCCTGAACTGCATTATGGAAGGGACTCACTGGTTGGTATAGCTTTGTTTTTAACGCAATTGGCAACTTCGGGCATGAAGTGTTCTGAATTAAGGGCCTGCTACCCTAATTATGTAATCTCAAAAAACAAGATTGAGTTAAAACAAGACCAGGATATTGATCTTATTTTGCAAAAAGTAAAAGACACATATACCGCAAACCAGATTATCGATATTGATGGAGTGAAGATTATATTTAAAAATGAATGGGTGCATTTACGCAAATCAAATACCGAGTCCATCATAAGAATATATGCCGAAAGTATTGATGATCATAGAGCTGATGCTCTGGCCCAAAAGATAATTCAGAAGATCAATTCTTTGTTTTGAAATCATGTTATTCCGGATATCAAATTGTTCTGTGATCATTGTTTCTTATGATAAAGATTTTTTAACTTGGGATTCTTTTTTATAAAAATCCTCAGGAAATTGGCATAGGAGCTTCTCCCGATTTTTTCTAAGGAAAAATTAGTTATATTTGCGCCACTGCTGAAATCAGATTCAAAATAATACAGTAACCTATTAAAAATTAGATAGAAATGCGAAACAAAGGAGCCATTTTGACTTTGGCAATTGCTCTTACAATTGTATGTTTATATCAGCTGTCTTTTACTTTTGTGGCAGCCAGCAAAAGGAACCAGGCAAAAGAGTTTGCCAAGGGAGATCCTGTTAAGATGGAGGAATATCTTGACAGCCTGGCAAATGAAACTGTGTATGATATACTGATTAACGAATTTACTTTCCGCGAGGTACAGGAAAGGGAGATCAATTTAGGTCTTGACCTGAAAGGTGGAATGAATGTTATACTTGAGATTTCTACCGTTGATGTCATTCGCACACTGGCAAATAACAGCAAGGATACCACCTTCGTTAAAGCACTTGTATTGGCCAGAGAAATGCAGAAAAAAGCAAATAAAGATTTTATCACTTTGTTTGGGGAAGCTTTTGAGCAAATTGATCCGGGTGCAAGCTTATCGGCTATATTTACTTCTCCGGAACTTCGTGACAGAGTGAAACCAGGCACTCCAAATGATGAGGTACTTGCAGTTATACGTGAAGAAGCTCATGGTGCAATTGATAATGCATTCAATATCATTCGGACAAGAATAGACCAGTTTGGAGTAAGCCAGCCAAACATTCAATACCTTGATACAAAAGACAGAATTCTTGTGGATTTGCCAGGTGTGAAAAATAAGGAAAGAGTAAGACGGCTTTTACAGGGTACTGCCAATCTTGAGTTCTGGGAAACTTTTGAAAATGCCGAGCTTATACAGAATCTGTATTCAACAGATGCAATGATACATGAATACCTTAGTTCACAAAAGGATCAGAAAGATGAAGAGGTTGAGGATGAGCCAATTGTTGCTGATGAAGAGATAAGCCCTGAAGAAGACACTTCCGAATCCTTATCCCTTATGGATCAGATTAAGGGTGATACAACCCTGGGAGATTCAATACCGCTTACAATAGAAGAAACATATCCCTTACTGAGTATACTCAGACCCATGCAGAATCCTCAAACCAGAGAGCCCTATCCGGGAGCTGTAATTGGAATAGCTCATTTTAAGGATACCGCAAGGATTAATTTTTACCTGCAACTTGCAATGGAAAAAAAAATGTTTCCCCGCGAGGTAAGATTTATGTGGTCAGCCTTACCAGATCTGGACGAGAACAAGAAACCTACAGATGCATTCAGGCTATATGCTATCAAGGTTAGAAGTCGTGACGGAAAGCCACCACTTGATGGTGAGGCTGTTGTTTCAGCTAGTCAGGAGTTTGATAATACAAGCGGTTTCGCATATGTTCTTATGAACATGAATGCAGAAGGATCCAAAAAATGGGCACACATTACCAAAGAAAACCTTAAAAAGGCTATCTGTATAGTAATGGATAGCAAGGTGTATTCGGGACCTACTGTGCAAAGTGAAATTACAGGCGGAAGTTCACAGATCACGGGGAGTTTTACTATCAACGATGCACAGGATCTTGCCAACTTATTGAAATCAGGTAAGCTTCCGGCTCCTGCACAGATAATCCAGGAAAATGTTGTAGGCCCTTCTCTGGGAGAAAGGGCAGTTCGTGAAGGATTAAGCTCCTTTTTAATAGCGTTCCTGGTGGTTCTCTTTTATATGATTTTTTACTATAGCAGAAGAGGAGGCCTGGTAGCGGATATTGCGCTTCTTGCGAACATGTTTTTCATTGCCGGAGTTCTGGCATCCCTGGGAGCATCACTTACCCTTCCTGGCATTGCCGGTATTGTGCTGACTATTGGTATGTCTGTAGATGCAAATGTGCTTATTTATGAAAGGATCAGAGAAGAATTGGCATCAGGGAAGGGAGTTCGGATGGCCATTTCGGATGGGTACAAGAATGCTTATTCGGCAATTATTGATGCGAATGTCACAACGCTTATTACGGCAATTATTCTTTATATTTTTGGTACAGGCCCGATAAAAGGATTTGCAACAACTTTATGGATAGGTATATGTACATCTTTATTTAGTGCCATTTTCATTACCAGATTAATTTTTGAATGGCAGTTAACTAGAAATAAGGAGATTACATTTGCCACTTCTATAACGAAGAATGCATTTAAAAATGTAAGTATAAACTTCATTGATAAACGCAAGATATTTTATGTCGTATCTTCTCTGATCATTTTAATTAGTATTGGATCACTTGTAATTCGCGGATTAGATTCCGGTGTTGATTTTACAGGCGGAAGAAATTACATTATAAAATTTGATAAACCTGTAGAAACACATAACGTCGCAGATCTATTGACTGCACAGTTTGGAGAAACTCCAAAGGTAATCACGTTTGGAGCGGATGATCAGGTACGTATCACAACACGTTATAAAATTGATGAGGATGGAGCAGAAATAGATGAAGAAATTCAACAAATGATCTACAATGGCCTTACGCCTATACTGGGAGACGGTGTTGATTACAAAACCTTTTACGATGAATACTGGCAAAGCAACCAAAAAGTCGGGCCAACCATTGCTGATGACATAAAACGGCAAGCCGTAATAGCAATTTTTATTGCTCTTGTATTTATGTTCTTATACATTATTCTAAGGTTTAGGAACTGGCAATTTGGTTTTGGCGCTGTTGCCGCTCTTGTGCATGATTCTTTGCTTGTATTGGGGATCTTTTCATTATTCTATGGGTTTATGCCCTTTTCCCTGGAAATTGACCAAGCCTTTATTGCAGCAATACTTACTGTAGTAGGGTATTCAATTAATGATACCGTGGTCATATTTGACCGTATCAGAGAATATATCGGACTGTATCCGAAACGGGAAAAAAAGGAGATCATGAACCTGGCATTAAACAGTACTCTTAGTCGAACTTTCAGCACATCATTCAGTACATTTGTGGTGTTGATAACGATATTTATTTTTGGAGGAGAGGTAATCAGAGGATTTGTTTTTGCTCTGCTTGTAGGTGTTGTTGTGGGTACTTATTCATCTTTATTTATTGCCACTCCGATAGTATATGACAGCATTAAAAAATCGATTGCTAAAAAAGAAAATAAAGGCCATAAGTAAAGAAGACCGGCTCAAATTATTTTAGAAAAAGCCTCGGCAGACTTAAATTCAGCTCTTAAGTTTTGTCGAGGCTTTTTGCTATCTTTGAAAAGTAGTTGCTTTAATTGCAGAGTATGATTTTATTTATTGGCGGACCGGAAATAGCAGTTATTATCTTATTTGTCCTTATTTTATTTGGCTCAAAAAAAATACCTGATTTTGCCCGAATGGCGGGTAAGGGAATGCGGGAATTCAGAAGAGCTACTGATGAGATAAAAAAGGAGATCAATGATGGGACGAAAGATATCAATGATGATTTTAAAGATCTGAAGAACAATCTGCGTAAATAAGCGATACTAATTTCATTCGGAAATCTCAACACCTCTTCATGGAATATTTGTTACTGCTTTTTGGTTTTGCACTTCTTTTGGCTGGAGGGAGGTTTCTTATTCAGGGTGGTGTTGCACTGGCAGAAAGATTCAATATACCTTCTATGGTTATTGGTTTAACTGTAGTTTCATTTGGAACTTCTGCTCCTGAGTTATTTGTAAGTGTTGTGGCCGCAGTGAAAGGTCACCCTGAAGTAGCTATAGGTAATGTAATAGGATCGAATATTGCAAATATATCTCTGGTACTGGCATTGACTGCTTTAATTATTCCCATACCTGTTAAAAGTGGCTCGGTCAAAATTGATGCACCTTTTATGCTGCTCGTTAGCTTTTTATTATGGGCCCTGATATATAACCAGGAGTTGGTGAGATGGGAAGGTGCATTATTCCTGGTATTGATCACCGTTTATACAATAGGCTTATTAAAGTTTTCCAGGAAAAATATAAAAGATAAAGAAACCCTTGTTTCAGTGAAAAGGATGGGATTGGGGAAAACGATCCTGATGCTTATTCTTGCCTATATCGGTTTGGCATTTGGCTCTGATCTGCTGGTTGATAATGCAAGTATGATAGCATTGGATTTTGGGGTGAGCGAAAGAGTAATTGCCATTACAATTGTTGCTTTTGGAACCAGTCTTCCCGAATTGACTACTTCATTATTAGCAGCAATAAAAGGAGAAATGGATATATCCATTGGCAATATCATAGGATCAAATATTTTTAATATTCTTGTGGTTTTAGGATTTGCAAGTTTTATCAAGCCTATTTCGGTAGATATAGAATTTTTAAACTTTGATATTTTTTGGATGCTTGGAACATCTTTGCTCCTGTTCTTTTTTATTCTGCCATTCAAAGGTGGAAAACTTACACGGACCAAGGCAGGTGTTCTTTTTGTTTCTTACTGTATATACGTTTCTTTGCTTTACTTTAACATATTATGATTCAGGTAGCTCATATTAAAAAATCATTTGGTACCCTGGAAGTGCTCAAAGGGATTGATGTATCCATTGATAAAAAGGAAATTGTAACCATTGTAGGGGCTAGTGGTGCAGGAAAAACCACACTCCTTCAGATTATAGGAACCTTAATGCGGCCGGATGGGGGTGCTATTTCCGTTCATGGTAAAGACATAAGTCAGCTAAACGACAGGCAATTAGCCTCTTTCAGAAATAAAGAAATTGGATTTGTGTTTCAATTTCATCACCTGCTGCCGGAATTCAATGCCCTGGAAAATATTTGTATTCCGGCATACATTGCCAGAGAATCCAAACGTGCTGCCGAGAAGCGAGGGTATAATCTTCTGGAAATGTTAAAACTGTCAGACAGGGCCGATCATAAACCATCTGAACTCTCAGGTGGTGAACAACAGCGGGTTGCTGTCGCCCGGGCCTTAATAAACAATCCTGCTGTTATTCTTGCTGATGAGCCTTCAGGAAATCTCGATTCACAAAATAAAAATGAATTGCATAAGCTCTTTTTTGATTTGCGTGATGAATTGGATCAGACATTTGTGATCGTTACACATGATAAAGAATTGGCCGGCATGGCAGATCGCACATTGCAAATGAAAGACGGAAGAATTGTTTCCGGTAAATAGTGCAGGATCTTTGTACGCAACTATTCAATTCGTTTTCCAAATGGAGTAATGGCCAAACCAGCCATTTTTACATGTTGAACCGCAAATGGAATTCCGATAATGGTGATTGCAAATATAAGGGCCAATGCCAGATGTGTAACAGCAATCCAGAATCCGCCGAGTACGATCCATAATACATTGAAAAATACGGACAAACAACCGGAGGCATTTTCTGTTTCCGTGACTTTTGATCCAAAAGGGGCGATGGCAAAAATTGCCAGTTTAAAACATTGCAGACCAAACGGAATACCAACAATGGTAATGCAGAGTGCGATGCCTCCAATGAGATACTCAAAAAAGAGAATAATACCACCTCCAAAAATTATCCAGAGTATATTTAGTAACAGATCCATATAAATTAATGTGAGTTCGAAATTAAAACTATTATAAATCAAGTATTTATGATAAAATTCTTTGTGGAAGTT
>CAYQDZ010000040.1:0-16929 GCA_964416375.1 uncultured Bacteroidales bacterium | reverse complement strand
TTAGAATGAAATCGAATTGGAATACATTTTTCGAACATACAAATTGGTTGAAAACCCGTAGTCTATGAAATGTTATTTTACTGCAACTTGCAGACTGAGCGTTTTGATCATTTTTTCGCTGTTGCTTCAGAACTGTGTGCCATCAAACAAGGATTCCGAGGAGTTTGAAAAATGGACAAGTACCGATCCTCTTTCAGTACATTACAAAACCCGGAAACAAAAATTTGATAATCAAAATCTGGTTTACAACAACTCCTTTGAGTGGGGAAGAATAAAAAAACTGGATTCTCTGACTCATTCAATTAAAGTTGATGGCTGGGAGCTTATTGGTCAATCAGTAAACTGGATCAATGCAGAGGGCGATTCAGTTCTTAAAGATTCGGGATTGGTATACAGCGGAATACACAGTATTCATGTGCAACGTCATCACGCTGATGAAATTGAAAGTATAGGACAGGGAGTATTGTCTGATTACATTCGGGTAATACCGGGCAATTACCTGTTATCACTTTACCTCAATCTGAAAGATATAGCAAATCCCAAATCGAGGCTGGGAACAAAAATTTATGATGCTGTGGATATTCGTATACTGTATTACAATAAAAACAAAATACAAATAAGTCGTAAAGAATATTCTGAATATTTCAATACAAAAATTGATAACTCTTTTAAAGGATTGTCTTTTGCTAATTTTGATAAAATAGATTCAACAGGATGGCTGCATATCATTGGACGTTCTCATATTTTTCCTCATCAGGATGGCGATTTACAGGATGACGCCAAATTTGTGCGTGTTTTTATCGGATTGAAGGGCACAGGAGATTTATGGGCTGATGATATAGATTTCAGGTATACAAAATGGAATTTCACTACCCTTGAGAGAATATCACCCTATTTCGATACTACCTTATCCAAAAGAGATTTGATTGTTCCTCAACCTGTCAAAGTTGATATTCTGGAATCGGAGATATACTATCGCCCGTATTATAAAAGAAGTTTTCCTCTCATACTGATTCCATTATCAGCTGATAAAAAAACTATTCGTGCTGCTAAGGAATTGGAAAAAGGAATTAAAGACCAACTGGTTACGATTACAGGTATTGATAATATGGAAATCCCGGATCTCATAAAAAGAGGAATTATTACTGAAGAAGACAATGCATCCATTGTATTTTCTTTGGGAAATAACAGTCTGTTTAACCAATACAAGAAAGAACTTCCACTACTTGAAATACTTGGTAAGAAAGAAGGTTACTTCATCCACTCCCTGGATGGTCTCCCAAGCGTCGTTTTTTTATATGGGAATTCTTCCATTGCAAATTATTATGCTGTGCAGTCGGCTTTGCAGCTTTTCGACAACAAAAGATTATTGTATCATAAAGCGAATGTGATAGACTACCCATTCTGGGATGAAAGATCATTTTTCATTGCAGGATTAAACGAAAACTCATTGAGCTTTTTCAATACAACAAATCAAACCAGGCTTAATCATGTTTATTTGCCATCGGAATCTGATAAAACGAAACAGATAATAAGTGATGAGAATGATCGTGGTATTTTTTCGAAATGGTTATACTACGAGATAGATCCGGAACGCAATAGTTCTGCAAAGGACCTTGCTGTTTTAAAAACCCTGGATAATATCTACCATGAAAAAATTGAAGGCATAGCCTTGATATTTCATTCTCCCCTGACAGAGAATATCAGCCTGGAAACAGCAATGGATCATTCCAATACCGTTTGTGAGCAAAAACTGAAAAACGAGACTTTGAATTCCCTCGATAATATGGTTCATTCTTTCCATGTGCCTGTTGAATTCATGCCTTGCATCTCCAGCAAGTTGTTAATGTATTCGAATTGTACCGGTTCAGATCTTAATTCTGAACTATTTGGCATTTTTAAGAACAGAAATACCTCTTATGTCTGGAGTGGATATGATTTGCAATCGTGGCGAATTGATGAAGCCGATTTGCTGATGTTAGAGACCTGTTGTACTTACCCTAAAACATTTCTCGATCTTACTATGTATCCAAAGGACAAGAGCCTGGAATATTTTGGATACGATTCATTATTTCCCTATAAACTACTCACTGCCAGTTTGTTTGAGCCCTACGGAAATGAAATAGTACCGGAAGTATACCATCGTATGGAAAAGATCATTCTGGCGTACAACATATCGAATGTATTTGACAGAATAAGGCTTCAAACAGCATCCGATTTTCTGTGGAATCCGGTGAGCTACAATGCCGACCTTTCGCTTTATAAAGCCCTGGTATCGGAATTTGGAATAGAGATAGCCCAGGATATTTTAAAATTCAATGATCTGTATTTCAAAATAAAGTCAGAATTGATCATTGCAAGTGATCCTTCAGCCAATACAAAACAGCATGTGAGAAAAGCGTCGAATTTATTAAATGAAGTCAGAATTTTACAGAATAGAATGTTTGGACCGAAACCGGAAAAATCATTCATTGAACTAAACAGAATGCTGACCAATTTGGTAAAAGAGCTTGAGATGATCAAAACGGGAATGGAAAAATTAGTATCCGTCAATTGAAAAATTATGAACGACATAATACGATATATATCAATTTAAAGAGGTGATAATAATGCCAACCTGTTAATATCTGAAAACTGAACGGTTTTTTTTTATTAGTAAATTAGATTCGGCATAGTAAAAAACATGAGCGAAAACTACGATTCATTTTATGAGGAAGAGAGCATCTTCAAATCGATACACCGGTTTGAAGATATGCTAAATGCTAATTCTGCCTTCTATTTTGATGTGCATGAATTTGAAAACATTATTGATTACTACCTGGATCAGCATAATATACACAATGCTAAGGCTGCAATTGAATTTGGATTGAAACTACATCCAAAAGCCACAACAATAAAACTCAGACTGGCTCAGGTTTATATACAAAATGGCAAGCCTTCAAAGGGTTTGCATTTTTTGCGTGAAATTGAATCCATAGAATTTTCAAATGGGGATTATTATTTATTGAAAGGTACAGCTCTGAATATTCTTGGAAAGAAAGATGATGCAAAGTCTGCTTTTGATTATGCTATTCAATTGGTAAGCGAAGGAAAAGATGAAGTAATTTTTTCCATTGCTTTTTCATACATCAATACCCGCAGATATGATCTGGCAATTAAATACCTTCATCTTGCTCACAAAATAAATCCAGGAAACATGATGGTTTTGCAGGAGCTTGCCATGATGTATGAGAGAACTGATCAACTTGAGAAAAGCATTATTTATTACCATAAGTACCTTAACATCGAACCTTATACTGAGCACATGTGGTTTAATCTGGGAATGGTTTATACCAGCTTAAATGAACACGAAAAGGCTATAAATGCATACGACTTTGCCATTGCTATTTGCCCTGATTATGTTTCGGCGTACTTTAGCAAAGCAAATACTTTGGTTAATAGTGGTTTATACAAAGAAGCGATTCAATCATTTGAGGAGATTATTTTTATTGAGCCTGATAACGTACAGGCATACACCTATATCGGTGAGTGTTATGAGAAATTGAATCTTTTTAACAGGGCCATACATTTTTATATCAAATCTATTGAAATTGATAAAACATTCGGAGATGCATGGTATGGACTGGGAATGTCAAATTATCATCTGAAGTTTTATTCGAAATGCCTAAACTATTTTATTCGTGCCAACATTCTGGACCCTGAGAATCCTGAATATTGGTTTATGATGGGAAAGGTTTACAAAAAGTTGAATTTACTGGAGAAATCGGCCGAATCATACAATCGTGTAGTAGAACTTGATCCGAACGATTATGAAGCCTGGCTTTCGCATGCCGATATATTTTTCATTGAAGATAAAATTCATGATGCAATAAAGATTTTGAATAAAGCATATCAATACAACAACGAAATATCCACAATCAATTACAAGCTTGCGGCATATTATCTTTACGACAATCAAACACAACTGGCTTATGAATATTTCGAGAAAGGTCTTGCTATCAATTTCAACGAACATATAGATTTGTTGTCTCAATACCCTATTGCTTCAAAGAATAAAACCATAACAGCACTGATCAGAAAATATAATAACTTAAGTTGACCATCCATGAACTTTCAATTACCTCATATTCCCGAAAGACCGGCTAAACCAAGAACAGAAGGTCTGACAATGATGATGGATAAAGGATTGAGTGTGAAAGAAACAGAAAATTTTATTGAATCGAGTGGAGAATACACTGATTTTGTGAAGTTTGGCTTTGGAACATCAATCATTACCAACAGACTGGAAGAAAAAATCAATTTGTATAAAAAAGCAAATATCAGACCCTATTTTGGAGGTACTTTGTTTGAAGCTTTTGCTATCAGGAATATGGTGGATGATTTCAGGAAATTTATTGATCAATTTAAAATTGATATGGTTGAAGTTTCTGATGGATCGATGAGTATGCCGCATGAAAAAAAATTGGAATATATACGTCTGATATCAGAACAAGCAACAGTAATCTCTGAGGTTGGCTCTAAACAACGCGGAGTATTTATTCCTGCCGATCAATGGGTGAAAATGATGAAAAATGAATTGGAAGCCGGATCGATAAAAGTAATTGCTGAAGCTAGAGAGAGTGGCACAATTGGTATCTATAACAACGATGGAACAGCCAACGAAAATCTGATCGGAGCTATCTCTTCTCAGATCAAATCTTCCGATATACTTTGGGAAGCTCCAAATGGTAAGCAGCAGGTTTGGTTTGTGAAAATATTTGGAGCGAATGTTAATCTGGGCAATATTGCTCCTAATCTGGTAATACCGTTGGAATGTTTGAGACTTGGCCTGCGTGGCGATACTTTTTTCGATTTCCTTCCCGAAAAATATTTGGAACAACAACAAAAACAATCCGATTACCTGCCAAATCTTGATTTCCAGATATAACGAATACAAAAATAGTAAATAACAATTCCCGGTAAAATAATTACCGGACATGCATTTCATGAATGTATACTGTATATTCGTTTGAAAATTACCAATATGAAGAAAAGGACCATTAAGGATTATCTTTCACTCGTTTTAAAAGGAATGGGAATGGGTGCAGCAAACGTTATTCCCGGTGTTTCTGGCGGAACGATTGCTTTGATAACCGGAATATTTGAGGAACTTATTGATTCCATTAAATCATTTGATCTGAAGGCAATAAAATTATTTTTTTCAGGTAAGTTTAGTGAATTATCACGACATGTGAATTTGGGATTCTTAATTTCTGTATTCTTTGGAATTGGTCTTAGTCTTTATTCATTGGCCTGGTTACTGAAATATCTTTTCGAAAGACATCCTGTATTTGTATGGGCTTTTTTCTTTGGCTTAATTATGGCTTCGGTATACTTTGTTGGAAAAACAATCAGCAAATGGAACATTGGAGTAATTCTGTTTTTTCTTCTGGGAACAGCAGTAGCTGTTTATATCTCATTAGTAAAACCTGCCGGAGAGAATGATTCGTTCTATTATTTGATTTTATGTGGAATTGTAGCTATATGTAGTATGATTCTTCCGGGATTATCAGGATCCTTCATTTTAATACTGATGGGAAACTATCAATTGGTCATGATAAATGCGGTCAGTGATTTAAACGCGAGCGTTTTATTGCCGGTAGCCATTGGAGCCATCGTCGGATTAATAGCGTTTTCTCACTTTTTGTCCTGGATATATAAAAAATACAGGGATGCGACAATTTCGCTGCTAACAGGATTTATTTTAGGATCCTTGAGTATTTTGTGGCCCTGGCAGAAAGCAATTACAGAATCTATTGTTGGAAGAGACGGAAACCTGGAACAGATCATTACCGGTTATAAAAAAGAATTGCCTAATGATCTGAATGAAATTATCATTACTATAGTGGTTTGCTTAATAGGTATTGTTTCCATCTGGCTTGTTGAAAAATACGCCGGCATGATTCAGGAAGATTAATCTTAATGAAAAAATTCGGACTTATAGGTTTTCCACTTGAACACAGTTTCTCGAAAAAGTTTTTTTCAGAGAAATTTGAGAAGGAAGGTATTTCTAATTGCCGTTATGATAATTATTCTTTGGAAAAAATTGAGTTACTGAATAATCTGGTTAGAGAGAATACTGAACTGATCGGTTTAAATGTAACCATTCCTTACAAACAAGCTGTTATTCCTTTTCTGGATGAAATGGATGACGATGCCGATGAGATAGGAGCGGTAAATACCATCAGAATTTACAGAGATCAAAAAAGCCTAAGGCTAAAAGGCTATAATACTGATGTTTATGGATTTGAGAAACCTCTTATACCTGTTTTGAAGGGGCATCACAAAAAGGCCTTAATACTTGGAACCGGAGGTGCATCGAAAGCAGTTGCCCATATCCTGAAGAAGTATTCTGTTGACTATAAATATGTATCGCGCAACCCTAAGAATCCAACCATTTTAACCTACAGGGATTTAACACCTGAAATAATAGAACAATGCAATATCATCGTTAATACCAGCCCACTTGGCATGTTCCCAAATCTTGGTGAAAAGCCTGATATACCTTACGATAATGTCGGTAAACAACACATTCTATACGATCTGATTTACAATCCTGAAAAAACTTTATTTCTTAAGGAAGGTGAAGAGAGAAACGCAACGATTATTAATGGTTTGCCCATGTTGCATATTCAAGCCGAAAAGGCTTGGGAAATCTGGAATACCTAGTTTTCTCAATACAATTTGAACGCCATTTCGCTAAGCTTGGAACTTAGCTTAATGTTATATTTTGTGGCATTTCCCGGACTTAATTCAAACTTTAAATTATTGCCGATAATAAGAAAATTGATAGCAGCTCCGCTGTTAATAGCACCACTTTTTTCCGTTATGATCAAAGTACTCTTATTGGTCAGTTGAGGGACTATATTACTTAGTTGCTTTGTGCTACTGAAAGGAATTACAAGAATATGGCATGTAGAAATCTCAGCCGGAGAATTAAAGGTTTTTATAGCGATTGGTTGGCTTCCTACCCGCTTACCTGTGGTATACTTTTTCAGCTCTCCAAGAATGGGCGAAGATCCGTAAACACCAATCACAAAAGGTCCTGTTTTGTAACTGGCAGGCCACTCAATTAAACGTGAAAAATTGTAAATAAACATTGCTTCAGCCCTGGAAATCTCCGTTTGACAAAAAATCCCCGCAGAAAACAAACTCAATAATGCAAACAATAAAATCTTTCTCATTTCCAATGGTTTTGCTTGTTTAACGTCTAAAAATAGCTAATTGTTTCTTTTATAGGAAAAAAAGATTTTAACATAGCTTTATCTCAATGTTTGATACTTAATGTCATATAAAAAAAGACCATGAGCCGGTGCAGATTCTCCTGCCTTCGATCTGTCCTTTGCATTTATGATTTCAATGAGATCGTCCAGACTCAGTTTTTTTCTCCCCATATTTATCAGTGTACCTACGATAGAACGAACCATATTTCTCAAAAATCTGTCGGCAGTTATGCTGTAAATCAACATATTCCCCTCACGTGTCCATTGTGATGAATGTATTTTACAGGTATTTGTTTTTACATCCGTATGATGTTTACTAAAACTTGTAAAATCAGAATGTTTTACTATTTCTTCTGCTCCCGAATTCATAAGGTCCATTTTTAAGTCATAAAACAATTGCCATGCCAGGTCTTTCTTAAAAACATCTTTATGTGTTGATATATAATATTTATATGTTCGGGAAACGGCGCTAAATCTGGCATGCATATCATTTGGTACAGGATAGATATTTAGTATATATATATCCTCATGAAGAAAACTATTCAACTTTGATACCAGTTTAGGCAGGTCCGGGAGCTCCTCTCCGGTATCAAAATGTGCAACGAAATACCTTGCATGAACACCGCTATCAGTTCTTCCGGCTCCAACAGTTTCAATCGCTTCATGAACAATCAGAGATAGTTTTTTATTCAATTCACTCTGAATGGTAGGGGCATTAGGCTGAATTTGCCAGCCATGAAAATTTTTGCCATGAAATTGTAACTCTACAAAATATCTAAAGGGCATAAACGTAATGTTGCTGACAAAGTTAATCCTTTTCCCATTTACAGACTGTTAACATTTTTTAACATTAAATACTCATGAATGGGCTTGTTTTGGCATTTTTTTGGAAAAAGATGTTTAGGCTGCTCCCTATAAAATTATTACTTTCGATGACTGAAAAATTATGAGTAAAATTAGTTAAAGCTATGAATCAAATGAACATTAATATTCAGGAGTTAAATGAAAGGATAAAGCAGGAAAGCTCATTTGTAGATGTGATCAATCTTGAAATGAAAAAAGTGATCATTGGTCAGAATAGTCTGATTGATAAATTGCTGATTGGTTTGTTGTCTGATGGACATATTCTGTTAGAAGGAGTGCCGGGCCTGGCAAAAACCCTGGCAATACACACCCTTGCAACAATTATTGATGCACAATTCAGCAGAATACAATTCACACCTGATCTTTTACCTGCTGACCTTATAGGAACAATGATTTACAGTCAGAAGAAGGAAGAATTTATAGTAAAACAAGGGCCGGTTTTTGCGAATTTCATACTGGCCGATGAAATCAACCGTTCACCGGCAAAAGTACAAAGCGCCCTGCTTGAAGCTATGCAGGAAAAAAATGTAACCATAGGAAGCGAGACATTTACCCTTCCCAAACCTTTTCTGGTAATGGCAACACAGAATCCAATTGAACAGGAAGGGACGTATCCATTGCCTGAAGCACAGCTGGATCGGTTCATGCTCAAGGTAGTACTCGACTATCCAAAAAAAGAAGATGAAAAGTTAATTGTCAGGGAGAATCTTGATAAAGTATTTCCCTCGGCAAATAAAGTCATCAAAACAAATGGTATCATGAAAGCCCGTGATGTAGTTAAAGATGTATACATGGACGAAAAGATTGAAAATTACATTCTTGACATTGTTTTTTCTACACGGTATCCTGAAAATTTCAATCTAAGCAAATTTTCTTCTATGATCAACTATGGCGGATCACCTCGTGCAAGCATTAATCTGGCAAAATCAGCAAAAGCATATGCCTTTATTAAAAGACGTGGTTATGTTGTCCCTGAAGATATTCGTGCTGTTTGCCATGATGTTTTAAGACACAGAATTGGATTAAGTTATGAAGCCGAAGCTGAAAATATTACAACAGAAGATATAATTTCTGAAATATTAAATACAGTAGAGGTACCTTAAAATTCCCTGTCATGAGAGTCTTAATGAACATTACATTGCTGTTTTTTTTATCTTGTTTTTCTTTTGTAAGTGTATATAGTCAGCAATTTATTGGTATGCATAAAGACGAGATTATTGAAGTAATGAAAGTCTCTCAGAAAAAGTTTTCATTGAATACAAGTAATGTTAATCCTCATTACAATTACCTGAAATACGAGGACCGAATCAATGAAATTACAATTCTGTATTTTTTGTCCGATGATAACGAGTGCAAAATGATCAGGAAAATGTATGATTATTCAAACATCAACGATGTCGAAACTGAATTGAATGGGAAGTATGAAAAAGTGGGCAAAAACAATTGGGAATACAGGTACATGTTACAAAAGTTTTCTGTTGAATTAATAGAAGGGGAATGGTTTTTTACGATAATAATAAAAAAAAAGTAAGAAGAAAATGGATACGACCGAATTACTCAAAAGAGTAAGAAGGATAGAGATAAAAACCAAGGGACTTTCGCAACAGATTTTTGCAGGAGAGTACCATAGCGCATTCAAAGGCAGAGGAATGGCTTTCAGTGAGGTAAGGGAGTATCAGTATGGAGATGACATCAGGAGCATAGACTGGAATGTTACTGCCCGTTTTAATCATCCCTATGTAAAAATTTACGAAGAAGAGAGAGAGCTGACAGTAATGCTTTTAATAGATGTAAGCGGATCGAGAGAATTTGCATCACAGGATCGCTTAAAGAAAAATTTAATTACAGAATTGGCGGCAGTTCTGTCATTTTCGGCAATATCCAATAATGACAAAACAGGAGCTATTCTTTTTTCAGATATTGTCGAAAAATTTATTCCGCCTAAGAAGGGCAGACAGCATATACTTCGTATTATCCGTGAGTTGATAAATTTCGAACCCCGGAACCGTGGAACAAACATTGGCATTGCACTGGAATATCTGATAAATGCTATAAAAAAACGCAGCACTGCATTTCTGATATCGGATATGATGGATACAAATTATGAGGGTCCACTTAAGATATGCAACAGAAAACATGATCTGATTGCATTGCGGGTCTATGACCAGAGAGAAGCGGAACTTCCAAATGTTGGTCTCATAAGAATGAAAGATGCTGAAACAGGAAAACTGAAATGGATTGATTCGGCGAACAGAAGCGTACGAAATGTATACAGTGAAAGCTGGCTTAACAGGAATAAGGAAACGGATGAGATATTGAATAAACATGGAATTGATTTTGTATGTGTGGCAACACATCAGGATTATGTTAAGCCTTTGATGCAATTGTTTAAAAAACGAGTATGAGTTATTATGTTTATGAATATTTGGAGCAAATCCGGTTTATTTTTTTGTTTATTTCTAAGTGGTATTCATAACGGTTATTCACAAAACATAGCTGTTAAAACTTCAATCGATACAAACAGGATTGTATTAGGTGATCAGATTGGATTGACCTATACCATTGAAAAAGAAAAAAATGCAATGATCCTGTTCCCCTCATTTGCTGAAGAATTAACAGATGGAGTTGAAATAATCTGTGCACCGGTTATCGATTCGGTGAAAGCGAAAGATGGCAACTGGAAGCTTGCTTTACATCTTACAATAACCTCTTTTGATACCGGCATCTATTATATTCCTCCGCAAAAATTTGTGGTCAGAGAAAATCAATATTCGGACACCCTGTTATCTTCAGCAAGCTATCTGGAAGTTTTTGGAGTACCCATTGATACTACTTTTACAGTCAGGGATATTAAACCTCCGGCACGGGTAAAGATCACTTTTGGCGAGATCTTGTTATACAGCATATCTGTCCTGCTTTTGGTTCTCTTTGGTTACTTTCTCATTGTGTATCTTAAGAAAAGAAAACGAAATGAAAGTTTCCTTGTGCCTGTAAAACCTGAAGAGCCTCCTCACATTACTGCTTTTCGTGAGTTGGACAAAATCAAAGCACAGAAGTTATGGCAAAAAAAACGGGTGAAAGAATATTACACCAAAATCACTTACGTTATCCGGTGGTATATCTTTAAGCAATACAGTATTCATGCACTGGAAGAAACATCAGACAAGATTCTTTATTATATAAAATCATTAGAACTGGATGATTTGAACCTGAAAAACCTTGAAAATCTTTTGAATCTTGCTGATCTGGTGAAATTTGCAAAAGGCGACCCCAATCCTGAAGACAACATCATTCATCTTGAGAACGCCTACGAATTTATTAAGATAACAAAACAGGAAGAATTGACCCATAAAGAAAAGGACAAAGAAGTAGATAAAAGTGATTGATTATGAGTGAGATAGTATTTGCGTATCCAAAAATATTGTTTCTGCTATTGCTAATCATACCTTTGGTGGCCTGGTATATACTTAAGCAAAAGGCAGTTCCTTTCATACAGGTTAGTTCAATCAAACCGGTAGAAGATATACCTGTATCGTACAAGGAGATCTTGGCACATGGTTTATTTGCCTTGCGTTTGATTGTTGCTTGTCTTTTGATTATCGCCCTTGCTCGTCCGCAATCATCAAACAATTGGGAGAATGTCAGTACACAGGGTATTGATATCATTCTGGCTATGGATGTATCCAGCAGCATGTTAGCCCGGGATCTGAAACCTGACAGGCTTGAAGCATCAAAAGGTGTTGCCATAGAATTTATTTCCGGGAGACCGGACGATCGTTTGGGTCTTGTTGTATTTAGCGGAGAGAGTTTTACGCAATGCCCATTAACAACAGATCATGCAGTACTGGTAAATCTTTTTAACGATATGAAAAGCGGAATGATTGAAGACGGTACGGCGATAGGAGTGGGACTTGCAAATGCTGTTAAGCGATTGAAAGATAGTGATGCCATAAGCAAAGTGATTATTTTACTGACAGATGGTGTAAACAATCAGGGAGCGATAAATCCTCTTACAGCCGCTGAATTGGCGAGAGCATTTGGAATACGTGTGTATACTATAGGTGTAGGTACAGAAGGTATGGCTAATTATCCTATTCAGGATATGTTTGGAAGAACAAGAATGGTTTCCATGGAAGTTGAAATTGATGAGGAGACACTCCAGCAAATATCAGATATTACTGATGGCAAGTATTTCAGAGCCACGGATAACAATAAGCTGAGACAAATATATCAGGAGATTGACAGACTTGAAAAGTCAAAGATTAATGTAAAAGAGTTTAGCAGAAAGGAAGAAGAATACCTTCCTTTTGTTCTGGCAGGATTTATTATTTTGTTGCTCGAGTTTATCATAAGAAAAACGATTTTACGATCACTACCTTAAAAAGGAGATAGATATGTTCAGATTTGCACATAGCCATTTTTTATATTTATTGATAGCATTGCCTGTTATTATTGCTTTGTATATAGTTTTTGTGCAATTGAACAAACGCAATATGGGACGATTTACAGCCAGCATGTTTTTTGATATTCTGATGCCCGACAGATCACCCGTAAGGAAAAATCTGAAATTTGTCTTATTTCTTTTCGTACTTTTTCTTTTGATCATTGCCATGGCACGTCCTCAATTCGGATCGAAGCTTGAGGAAGTGAAGCGTGAAGGCATAGAAATAATCATTGCCCTTGATGTTTCACGCAGTATGCTTGCAGAAGACATAAAACCAAATCGGCTGGAACGGGCCAAGCAGGCAATAATTAATCTTGTTAACCGAATGCAGGATGATAAAATTGGAATGATTGTTTTTGCCGGAGATGCCTATACACAATTGCCCATTACAACAGATTATATTTCGGCCAAATTGTTTTTAACAAACATCAACACGGAAATCGTATCGAAACAAGGAACGGCCATTGCTTCGGCTATTGAATTGGGTATAAAATCTTTTACACAGGATCAGGAGTCAAGCAAAGTAATTGTAATTATTTCTGACGGAGAAAATCATGAAGGAGATGCTATCAAGGCAGCAAATCATGCCAAAGAGAGTGGAATAAAAATTTATACTATTGGCATGGGGCTACCAAAAGGAGCTCCCATTCCAATATCACGTGGCAGAGGGCGGGAAGGATTTATGAAAGACCGGCAGGGGGAAGTAATTATCAGTAGAATGGACCCTTCTATGCTGAGAAAAATTGCTTCGGCGGGAGATGGTGAATTTTTCCGGGCTTCAACCGGTAATGTTGGATTGAATAAATTGTATGGTGACCTGAATAGTTTAAATAAGTCTGAAATTGAAACAAAAATTTATTCAGAATACGATGACCAGTTTCATTATTTTGTTGCAGCGGCTTTATTGCTTTTATTGCTTGATTTGTTGATACTGGAAAGAAAAAGCCGATACCTGAAGAAATTCTCATTATTTAAAAAGGCAGACGGACATGAATAAATCCCTATTGATACTATTGTTATTCTTGCCATTACAGCTTTCTGCACAGAGCATAAAGAAGGAGATAAGAAAGGGAAACAGGGAATATAATGATGGTAAGTATAATGAAGCTGAATTACTGTATAGAGAGGCCCTGGAAAAGGATCCTCAATCGCAGAAAGCAACCTATAATTTGGGGAACAGCCTTTACAAGCAGGAACAATATGAGCCCTCCATTACAAAATACGAATCCCTGGTAAATTCAAAAGAGAATGATCATGTTTTACCAGAGTATTACTACAACTTAGGAAATTCTTATTTCAAAGCCCGGAAACTTGAAAAAAGCATTGAAGCTTACAAACAAAGTTTGCGTATCAATCCAAATGATGCGGATGCAAAGCACAATCTATTCCTGGCTCAAAAGATGTTACAGCAACAACAGCAACAACAGAAAGATAAGAATAAGGAAGAAAACAAAGAAAAAGAGGGAGATCAACAGCAAGAGCAAGAGCAGAAACAGCAAGAGCAAGAGCAAGAGCAGAAAGATCAACAACAACAGCAACAGAATGCTCATGGACAGATTTCAAAGGAAGATGCGGAGCGTCTCCTGGAAGCCCTGGAACAAGATGAGAAAGAGGTAATGAAGAAGGTACAGGAAGAAAAAGCCAGAGTAAGAAAAGTGCCTGCAGAAAAAGAATGGTAGAATAGGTTAACCTAAATACAAGCTATGAAGGATTTCATTGTAAAATATCTTTTAAGATCAGGTTTACTTGTTGCAGTTTTCCTGTCAGGTATTGTTCAGGAAAATTCTGCACAGGAAATTTCTTTTTCTGCCAGCGCGCCGAAAGTTCTTCGTGCAGGAGAACAGTTTCAGCTTGTGTATACTGCGAATAAAAATCTGGATGAATTTACGCCTCCCGACTTTGGCGAGTTTCGGTTTCTGGGAGGGCCAAGCACCGGCAGTAGTACCTCAATCAGTATGGTTAACGGGAAGACCACAAGAATATCCACATATAGCTATACATATTATATGCAGGCTCCTTCAAATGCGGGAAAATATACTATCGACAAAGCTACGGCCCGATACAAAAAACAACAAATAGTTTCAAATATTCTTGAAATCGAAATTGTCTCTTCCGCACAAAGTAATTCACAACAATCAAACAGCAATTCCGGGAATCAACCCAAAACAAGCACACAATCTTCTGACGGAGAAGATATATTTGTACGCCTTGTTACCGATAAAAAAACTGCTTATGTGGGTGAGCAGATTACTGCCTGGATAAAAATCTATACGAAAGTGAATATTTCAGGTTTTGATCAACGATTTAAGGGGCCTGATTTTACCGGTTTCTATCAGCAGGACGTTGAGGTACCTTCATTTTCACTGGAACGTGAGAAAGTCGGGAATAATATTTACCATTCCGGCATTTTGAAAAAGGTAATACTCTATCCACAGAGATCGGGAGAGATTCTTGTGGATCCGTTTGAACTATTGGTGGAAGTGCAAAAGCAAACAAGGAAAAAGCCACAAAGTATTTTTGATGAGTTTTTCGGTTCACAGTACAACCGAACCCGGGTCAATTTGAAAAGCAAAGCGATTAAATTTACTATTAAGCAACTTCCTGTTCATCGTCCGGTCGATTTTAACGGGGCAGTTGGAAAATTTCAGATACAAGCTTCTGCTAATGAAACAAGCGTTTCAACAAATGATGCTATTACCTTTAAAGCTACTGTAACAGGTAAGGGTAATTTAAAACTCATGGAAGATGTCAAGGCGAACTTTCCACCCACATTTGATGTATTTGAACCGATTAAAAAGGTACAAATAGATAATCAAAATGCCGGAAAAACGGGTAAAGTCTCATTTGAGTATACAGCCATTCCCCGCCATGCAGGAAATTTTCATATTCCTTCCTTTTCAATGACATACTTTGATCCTTCGTCGGGTAGTTACAAAAGCATAGAATCTCAGGATTTTGAAATTACAGTTATTAAAGGAGATGATGACAGCACAACAGTAATAGCGAGCAATCTTTCAAAAGAGGACATTGAGCTTTTAGGTAGTGACATCAGGTACATCCTTACAAATACCAATTTGCAAAAGAAAGGGCATTATATTTTTGGTTCCAACTGGTTTTATGGAATATACATTGTAATTCTTATTTTGTTTCTCCTTTTATTATTTCTGAGAAAGGAACAAATTAAAAGGACAGCAAATAGGATTAAGTATAAAAACAGGAAGGCAGGTAAAGTGGCGGGCAAAAGATTGAGAAAAGCACGGGTTTTTATGAAGAGTAACAATAAGGAGGAATTTTATGAAGAAGTGGGAAGAGCGCTTTGGAATTATTTATCAGACAAACTAAATATTCAGGTTTCGGAACTTTCAAAAGAAAGAGCAGCTGAAAAATTGGAGGCTCATCATATCGAAGAACAACTTATAATGAATTTCTTTCATTTGGTTGATACTTGTGAATTTGCAAGATTTGCACCTGGCAAAACAGATGCAGATCTTTCGGATATATACAATAAGGCATCCGGAACCATTAATGAACTTGATCAAAAACTTTGAGCATGAAAACTTATTTACTTACTATATTATTTCACTTTTTCCTGCTTTCTCAGAGTATTGCAAATGAAAATTCTGACTCTGTTTTTTACCAGGCGAATAATCGTTACGCCACTGAAAATTTTACCGAAGCAATTGAATTGTATGAAAGCATAATATCGCAGGGATTTGAGTCAGGTGAACTGTATTACAATTTGGGCAATGCCTATTACAAAACAAAGAACTATCCAAAATCTATTCTCAATTATGAAAGAGCCTTATTGCATGATCCCAGAAATGAAGACATTATTCATAACCTTGCTAAAGCCCGAATGTATATTATAGATAAGATTGATGAGATACCTGAAATTGCACTGGAAAGATGGATCAACGGTCTGATCATATTATTTACTTCAAATACCTGGGCTATATTGAGTGTGCTTGTTTTTTTTCTTGGTATACTATTCATGCTGGTGTATTTTCTTTCTTCAAGGCTGACATTACGAAGGATGGGATTTTATACCGGATTAATCCTTTTGTTATTCTCTGTTACGTTTTTTTACCTTTCGGTTAAGTCCAAAATTTTGGTGGAGAAAAGTAATGCTGGCATTGTCATGACTTCTACTGTCACGGTAAAATCATCGCCCCGGGATTCAGGAACAAATTTGTTCATTATTCATGAAGGCACCAAGGTACTTATTGTTGATTCACTTGAGAGTTGGTATGAGATTCGCCTGTCTGATGGAAAACAGGGATGGATGCAGCAAAAGGATGTAGAACCTATCTAGTATTTTAATAAAACCCTTCGTATTTTCTAAGGTCAGACCGTGCATTA
>CAYQDZ010000039.1:0-16967 GCA_964416375.1 uncultured Bacteroidales bacterium | reverse complement strand
CAAAATACTTTTAATCATGAAAAAAATCCTAAAGATAGAACTGATAATTATCCTTGTTATCATAGCCTTACTTATCGCCAAACCTTTTCTTTTCAAAGGTAAAATTGTTCAAATTGCCAATGAACAACTTGAAAAAAATTTAAATGCAAAAGCCTCCTTTGAAGATATAAACATATCCTTAATAAGAAATTTTCCTCGTGTCAGCATCAGGCTTAAGAGTTTAATCGTTGTAGGTATTGAAGAATTTGAAAACGATACACTGCTTGCTGTTCATTCCTTTGATGTTGCAGTAGATTTAATCAGCGCAATAAAAATGGAAAATATTAAAATAAAAGGGATTTACATCAGTAAGCCTTATGTAAATGCTATTGTTTTAGAAACAGGAAAAGTCAATTGGGACATTGTGCCTGAAAAAACAGAGGAGGAACCCGAGGACACAACGACTTCAGAATTCAATACTCAAATTTCATTAAAGCTTTTTAAAATCAGTGATGCCATCATCAAATATTCAGATTATAGTTCCGGGTTAATGGCCTCTCTGGAAAACTTCAATTTTGCTTTATCGGGTGATTTGTCCAAAGATTTTTCAAAACTGGTGATTGATTCAGAAACAGAAAAGGTAAACCTGACCATGAACGGAATACGCTATGCCAAAAACCTTTTGCTCAATATGCACTTTGATGTCGATGCGAATTTAAAAAAATCGATATATAAATTGAATGAGAATCAGGTATCATTAAACAAACTCACCCTTAACTTTGACGGCAGCATAGAAATGCCCGAATCAGGAGATATTCTCACCAATCTCGTATTCAGCACAAGCAACACAGATTTTAAAACTTTGCTTTCCCTGGTCCCTGCTATTTATCTGACAGACTTTTCAGATTTGAGTACTACAGGGAGTTTAAAACTCGACGGCAAAGTCAGTGGTGCTGTTACGGAAAACGCTACCCCCAATGTTGATTTAACATTAGTAGTTCATAACGCTACCTTTAATTACCCTGATCTTCCAAAATCAGCAGAAAACATTGAAATTGATCTTGATTTGCACTACGATGGTGTGCAAACAGATAACACAACCCTCGATGTCAATACATTTCATGTAGATTTTGGAACCAATCCCATCGATCTTCATGTAAATCTTCGAAATCCTGTAACCGATCCTTTTACCAACGGAAAATTGCAGGCCATGATAGATCTTGGCAGTTTGAGCGATGTGATTCCTCTTGAAAATACACAACTCCATGGCATTATTGATGCTAAGCTGGATTGGATGGGTAAAGTGTCAGCCATAGAGAATCAGAGATTTGAAGAATTTAAAGCCGATGGAAATATAATGATCTCCAACCTTGAATACAGCAGTCCTGATATTCCAAAAACAATCCTGATTAAAGAATCAAATATTAACTTTTCTCCTCAGTATGTATCCATTTCTTCTTTCTATGCAAACATCGGTTCCAGCGATTTAAATCTGAAAGGTGAACTCAGTAATTATATCCCCTATATATTAAAAGATGAAACCGTTAAGGGTGAACTTTCACTGAGTTCAAATCTCCTGGATCTTAATGAATTGCTGATGGAGGGAGAACCTTCAGAGGAACCTGATCCGGAAAAAGATACCATACCGATGGAAGCAATAGAAGTTCCCGGCAATATTAATTTCATGTTTCAGTCTGCAATACAGAACTTAAAGTACGATGATTTGGATATCAGCAATGTGTATGGAAAAATCATAATCAGAGATAAAAAAGTGTTTATGGAAAACCTGAGTATGAATATGCTGGACGGTAGTTTCAAGCTTTCAGGAGAATATAATTCACAAGATATTAAAAATCCGCTTGTTGATTTTACATTCGATGCAAAAAACGTAGATGTGCCAAAATGTTTTGCCGCATTTGATATGTTAAAGAAAGTAGCTCCTATTGCAGCCAAAACTACAGGAAAAGTTTCTGTAGGAATGAGTTTTAGCAGTTTGTTGACTTCTGAAATGAAACCTGTTTTGCAAACCATTGCAGGGAAAGGAAGTCTGGCTTCAAAAGAACTCAGTATAAAAAGCTCAAATGCCTTCAATACGATTGGAAGCGCTCTGAATACGGATGCGTTCGATAAGCTTTCATTAACAGATCTGCAAATCGATTTTGATATCATTGACGGCAAAGTTCTTGTGAGTCCGTTTGAAACCAACATGGGCGATATTTCAATGCTTATTTCCGGTGAACAAAGCTTTGAAAATCTTCTTGATTACGGCATAAATTTAAATGTTCCGAGCAAAATGCTGGGTTTGGAAAATACTGCGGTCAATAATCTGTATAAAAATGCCGCATCAAAAGGAATCAATATTCCAAAAGCAGAATCGATTAATATCCTTGCCAAAGTTACCGGTGAAATGAAGGACCCAAAAGTGAGCATTGACCTGAAAGACAACATTTCAAAAACCACGACTGAAATCAAAGAAGAACTCATTGAAACCGGAAAGCAGATCATTGAAGAGAAAAAAGAAGAAGTCAAAGCAGAAGTTAAGAAGCAGGCAAAGACAGAAGCAGACAAAATCATGAAAGAGGCTGAAAAACAAGCTGCAAAAGTGAAATCAGAAGCCAGGAAAATGGCTGATGGAGTAAGGTATGAAGCCAACGCAAATGCCGATAAATTAATTAAAGAGGCTACAAATCCACTTGCCAAAAGAGCAGCTGAGCCGGCAGCAAAAAAAATACGGGACGAAGGAGAAAAGAAGGCTAAAAAAATTGAGAATGACGCCGCTGTAAAATCTGCGAATATTTTGAAGAATGCAAGATCCCGGGCCGACAAGGTGCTGGAGTAAACTAAAATAAAAAAGGCTGCGTAATGGCAGCCTTTTTATCGATTATCTCTTTTGTATTAAAATCTTTTTTCCTGAATTCTGGCTTTTTTCCCTGTTAAATCACGCAGGTAAAAAATTCTTGCACGCCTGACACGTCCTTTTTTATTGATTTCGATTTTCTGAATGAAAGGTGAAGCAAGAGGAAAAATTCTTTCTACTCCTATATTGCCTGACATTTTTCGAACAGTAAATGTTTCTTTTGAACCTGTTCCTTTGCGCTGTAATACCACTCCCCTGTAATTCTGAATTCTTTCTTTATTGCCTTCTTTGATTTTATATTGTACCGTGATGGTATCTCCAGGTGAAAATTGGGGAAATTCATTCTTGGTATCAAATTGACTTTCGGCCACCTTTATTAAGTCCATCCTTGTATTGTATTTTCTGTTTAAATCCTGAAATTTTCAGGTCGCAATATTACAAATATTTTTTCAATCAACACAATAGAATCTACTATATTTTGTCACTGGAAATTTGCTAATGTGAATCTTCACCATGGTAAATAAATTTATCGTCAGTCTCTTCCACTAATTTTCTATACCAATATTCGCTATAGCCAGGTTGTTCCAGTTCAGGATTCTGTTGACCTTCAACCGGAGTTTTAACATTTCCATCCATATATCTAGTGAATAGATATTGATACAATTGTTTCCATTCATTCACCGTATAATTGCCGGCACTTACGGAGTAATCTGTAAGCAATTTCAAGGCTTCCTTTTTCTGTTTGCCAAAAAACTCATTCGCTTGTTGATCAATGAACTTCGTTTCATCGAAAAATTTTTGTTCGATTTGGGCCTGTCTTTCACGAATATGAGGAATCATCATATTGTATCGTGTATAAGCAAAATTCGATACCTGGTTAAATACCCAGAAGGCAGAACTATCGCTGAACACCATCATAGATCCATTGCCAACAGCATATACATCGGGCACTTTGTTTATGCCACAATACATAGGAGAATATACCGTGCTGTATGTATCATCTACTCCAAACCAGAAAATTCCACCAATCGGATCAGGAAGCCAGTTCCTGCTTTGTGCAACGAATGAAAAACCGGTTTGCTGGGTCGAAATTGCTCTTTCATTGAAATAGCTCACACTATCCAATTCCCACACCAAGGGACGCCAGCGAATGATACAATTGTACGGACCTGCTCCAAAATCCCTGGTCATATCCATTTTTGAATCCTGAAAATAATCTCTCATCAACTCCATTACATCTTTTACCGTAAGCTTTTTATCAGGCTTCACCCACAAGGGCATTCTGTTCTTAAGGTTTTCTCCCATGGCATAATCCTCGTATTGCATCATGTCCTTGTTTACCCTTCTGAAACCTGACCACACTCTTGATTCACAAAAACGTGCTCCCCCAAAATCAATAGGGGCATAGGCATCAGCAAAACTGAAATTATCTTCCTTACCGGTAAAATATCCTTTTGCTATTGCAAAAGAAATAACATCCCCGGCATACAAACAATTCTCAGGATCATCCTTAGGAAAGGTAGTAATTCTCGCCTGGTTTGCATGTCCTGAGATATAACCATCAGGAATCTTGCGGGCTACCCAAACCGCGCCTTTATTACCCACTCCCTTTCCAATCATTTCCATAATCCATGCTTCGTTTGCATCAGCAATAGAGAAAGATTCACCTAAACTGTAATATCCGTATTCTGATACCAGTTCATCCATTATTTGTATTGCTTCGCGCGCAGTTTTGGCTCGTTGTAACGTAAGATACATTAAACTTCCATAATCCATTATTGCGGTGGTATCCACTAATTCCGGCCTTCCCCCATAAGTTGTTTCTCCAATTGAAAGCTGGTGTTCATTCATGTTCCCTATAACCTGATATGTTTTATCTGATTGCTTAATTTTTCCCAGTTTCAATCCCGTATCCCACTCAAAGATTGTTAAAGAATCATCCGAACCATAGACTTGTGCCGGCCAGAAATACAATTCACCATATAAAACATGTGAATCTGCCGCGTAGGTAATCATTGTCGATCCATCAGCGGATGCTCCCTTTGTGATAAGAAAATTTGTACAGCTGAAAGAAACCTGAAACCCGAGGAATAGCATGAAAGCAATTACTATGTTTTTTTTCATAATCAATGTTTTTCTTAAGTACGATATATCCTATTTAAAAGTCAGTATCTGTTATTTCACTAAAACTATTTATTTATTAACACTTATTCTATGCAAATTGATCATAATAATCATTAATTAACAAATAATTAATGTGTAGTTATGGTTATTTTGACAATAAGTTATATCTTTGTACTATAGTTCTATAAATGATAATGTTAGTGTTAGTCATAAGAACTAGTAGTTATCGTTTTATTGGTAATTAGATTTTTTTCATGTAGTTAGGGTTAGAAAGTGAGTTTACAGACTCACTTTCTTTTTTTTCTCCAAGAAAAACAGTTCCACATACAGAATTGTTTGCTGCACCTGTTACAGAAGCATAACAATTCACGACATTAAGATTCCTCAGCAGACCCAAAAAAGCAAATACAATTGCCTCTTTGAAATCAACAGTATCTGCATCCGGTATGGTCAGTTTTGCTTTCGAATATTCTTTTAGCAATTGCATAAGATAACTATTGTGAACACCTCCACCGGTTACAAAAACATTTTCAAGCTTGTATTTTTCCATAGCAGATACAATCTGAATTGTAATATGCTTATACATTGTATGAAGCTTATCTTCGAAAGAGGAATGATCTGCATCAATGAGAGGCAGAAAGACTTTATTCAACCATTCTTTGCTTAATGATTTGGGCGGAGCGTTGTTATAATAGGTAATGGCATTCAGTTTTTCCAATAACAATCCTAGCGGTTTGCCTTTTCTGCCCAGAATTCCTTCCTTATCAAAATCAAATCCCAATTTGGTTGCCAAATGATTTAATACAATATTTACCGGGCAAATATCAAATGCAATTCGTTTGGTTTCCACATCAAAAGAGATGTTTGAAAATCCACCAAGATTGAGGCAAGACTGGTATTGTCCGTACAAAAGCTTATCGCCGGCAGGAACCAGGGGGGCACCCTGTCCCCCATGAGCAATATCAGCCGATCTGAAATCAGCCACAACACTCACTCCCGTAACAGCTGCTATGTTTGCGCCATAGCCTATTTGCAGTGAATACCCCTGGTCAGGCTTATGAAAGACAGTATGTCCATGAGATGCAATAATCTCTGGCCGTACTCCGGAAATTTTGATTGATTCATTCGCAAGATGTCCGAGAAAATTGCCATAGTCCCGGTTCAGTTTCACCAGCTTTTCACTGCTTAATTGATCAGCTTCTGCAAGGCTTTTTTTCCACTGAGTATTGTAATGATAGGTTTTCGAAAACAAAAGTTTGTATTTCCACCCGGAACTGCCTTTATTGAATGTACACACGACAATGTCTGCACCGTCAAGACTTGTTCCCGACATCATACCCATTACTATGTGTTCTGATTTTTCCAAGTTAGTAGCTAAATTGACTTTCAAAAACGGAGATATTATTCTTCCTGTCAACAATATGAAGTTTCAAGGAATGAGACTGCCCTGAATTCAATCGATGCTTATCGATTGTATAAAACATCGTATCATTTTTCGCATCGTACTCAAGCAAAACCCATTTGTTATCAATGTATGCGTTGTAAGATTTTATTCCGGATAAATCATCGGTGACTATAAATTTAAGTTTTTGTCCATCAATATACTCTCCATTTTCATAAAAACAGAAAGGAACAATTTTTGGGGCAATGGTATCCACGGCAATAAAGAATTTTCCAAAATCTCTTGTATATGCTATCAGCTGACCATTTTGCCAATCGCCTCCTTCATAAGATATTTCATCTTCATCAACTCTTGCAACAACCAGCTTTGATTCGAGGTCTTCCGGTACCGTATCCGGAGTTAGTTTCAGTGTTATGTTTTTATGCAGAGGTTCTGTTTCATGATGAATACAGATTGTATCGCTCAAAGGCGAAGTGGAAGCTATCTCAGAATAATCAAAATAAATATCCCTGTAAAGTGCACCACCGGGAATCCTCATCGTGCTCCTATTCTCAACAAATTCTTTCCCTTCATTCCATCTCACGAGTTTTGTTACATCTTGTACTTTTTTCATGGCATTCTCCGCTCCTTTCTTGAATGTAAATTCCAAATAGGCTTTATTTCCATGTGCATCATGTGCTATTATTTTGCCATGATACAAGGAATCTTCATTCATCCGATAAAGAGCTTTGAATGTGTTCTTGGAGTATATAGGCAATGTATTGTTCGGCAACATAAAGAGGCGATGCACACTTTTGCCTTCATTAATTTTCAGATCGTAGTCCATATGAGCATTAATATACCGGGTTTTTAAAAATGAAATGGCATCAATGGAAAAAGAGAACATCCTTACATCATCTACCAAAAATTCAAGTGAATACACACCACAGCGATTGGCGGATCCATCAAGAAAATCATACACCTCTACAGCAAAGCCACAAAATTCATACTTCAGTTCAATCCTATCACGAACAAAAAATGTTGAATCATTTTTTCTGATAACAGGATATCCTTTTCGTTCTTCACCGTTGTTTCCAATGGTATTGTTTTCGGGAAATGAATAGGTATACAGATTTCTGAATTCCGGATGCAGGTTATCTTTCACCGGAAAATTAAATTTCAATCCATTCAAAGGAACGTCATTTTTTGCCTTCCGAATTTCAAAATGAAGGTGAGGGCCTCCTGATCTGCCTGTATTTCCGGAAAAAGCAAATTGTTGTCCCTTTTTCAAATTAAATTTATCCTTAGGGGGATAAAGGTTCACTTCGAATTTCCGGAGCTTGTACTGAGCTTGTTTCACATAAGCTTCTATATCCTGATTGAATCTGTCCAGATGCCCATACACCGTTTTATAACCACCGGGATGGGTTATATATATGGAATGACCATATCCTCCACTTTGAATTTTAATACGTGAGATGTAGCCCTCCTCAACAGAATAAACAGGCTGGCCAATCTTAGCTTGTGTTTTCAGATCCAATCCTGCATGGAAATGAGTTGACCTTAACTCACCGTAATTACCGGATAATAGCAAGGGGATTCTTAAAGGCGAATCAAATTCGGTGTTGTAAGTGGTTTGAGAAAAAACAAAGTTTGAGCTAATTAATAATAGTATCTCAAACACTTGAAACTTAACAGCAGATGTAAGAAATTTAACCATAGTGTAAGGAAGATATTAATTCTATGAATTTCGCAAAACTAAGACATTAATTCAGAGTAGTAAAAATGAATGGATAAATTTTTATATTTGTCAGTTCGGATTAACTTTGTAATAGAATAGATGCATGAATGCAAATCATGATCATATTGTAGTTGAACTTAGAAACAATCTCAAACAGATTATTAATCTGTATCAGAGAAAAAAAGAAGAGAATAAACAATTAAAAACAGAAAACGATAATTTAATAAAAACTATACATACTTTAAAAAACGAAACTGATAATTACAGTGTAAAATACGATACTTTACAACTTGCAAAGACTTTTACTGAAGCATCCGGTTCAAGTCATGATGCAAAAATTAAAGTGAACAGAATTGTGCGGGAGATTGACAAGTGTATTGCTCTTTTAAATAAATGATTTTTTGATGGACGATAAACTTTCCATAAGAGTTAATTTGGTTGACAGGTATTATCCTTTGAAAATTGATAAGAAAGATGAAGAAAAAATAAGGAAAGCCGGTAAAATAATTAATGAGAAAGTTCTTCAATACAAGCAAAGATACTCTGATAAAGATGTACAGGATTTTCTAGCAATGGCATCATTACAATATGTCACAAAGCTTATAGAACTTGAAAATCGTGAAGATACGTCGGAACTTGTACAGACCATAAAAGAATTAAACGAAGAACTGGAAATATATCTAAAGGAAGAGTAATTAGGTTCTTTACATAATATATCAAAACATAGCCCGCATAGTTTCTTCAAAAATTTGTGAAACTCAACACTTTATAAATTGGAGCTTCGCTCGGATTATCAAAGGCAGGCCATATTTCTGATTCGTCAGAAATTTCGATTCGTCGAAACAATGGAAACCTAAAATGGTTTGGCAGCTCCACCCATGTCAAGATGGGGTTTCAATAAATATTGAAGAAATGTGCGGGTTTTTTATAATCCTAAAGTGCTATTAAAATGATAACAATATTACAGGTAACAGAATCTTCAGTTTTTATAAAACTGTTGATTGTTGGGGGAGTTTCTTTCATTGGTGGAGGTATTTTATCTTATCTATTGTGGAATTTAGCTCTTAGCAGAAAAAGCAATCATATTATTGATGAGTCTATGACTGAAGCTGAGGTTATTAAAAAAGATAAAATTTTTCAGGCTAAGGAAAAGTTTTTCCAACTCAAATCAGAACATGAGAAATTCATAAATGAAAGAAATAATAAGCTTGCTGCAGCAGAAAACAAATTCAATCAAAAGGAGTCCATTTTGTCGCAGAAGATCGAGGAAAATGAGCGGACAAAAAAAGAGACGGATTTGATTCGCGAGAATCTTGGTTCTCAATTGGAATTGCTTGAAAAAAAATCGGAAGAACTGGATAAAGCGCATAAACAACAAGTAGAGCAGCTGGAAGCCATTTCCGGTTTGTCTGGTGAAGAAGCAAAACATCAGCTCATTGAATCGCTTAAGGAAGAAGCCAAAACGGAAGCCATGTCCCTCATTAATGAAATCATGGATGAAGCCAAAATGACTTCTACACGTGAGGCAAAAAAAGTGGTTATTGAGACCATCCAGCGGGTAGCAACAGAAACTGCCATTGAAAATGCAGTAACCGTTTTTAACATCGAAAGTGATGAAATAAAGGGCAGAATAATAGGTCGTGAAGGCCGAAACATTCGTGCGCTTGAATCAGCTACCGGAGTTGAGATCATTGTAGATGATACACCTGAAGCTATTATTCTTTCTGCATTCGATCCTGTACGACGTGAGATTGCACGATTAGCCCTTCATCAGCTGGTTACGGATGGACGTATTCACCCTGCCCGTATTGAAGAGGTCGTATCAAAAACAAAAAAACAAATTGAAGAAGAGATTGCTGAAGTAGGAAAACGAACTGCAATTGACCTTGGGATTCATGGACTGCATCCTGAATTGATCAGACTTATCGGGAAAATGAAATACCGTTCTTCCTACGGTCAGAATCTTCTCCAACATTCGCGTGAAGTAGCAAATCTTTCTGCTATTATGGCATCTGAATTGGGATTAAACCAACAACTGGCCAAACGGGCAGGACTTCTTCATGATATTGGAAAAGTTCCTGATGATGAGCCTGAAATCCCTCATGCTATCTTCGGGATGAAACTTGCTGAAAAATTCAAGGAAAAGCCGGAAGTTTGTAATGCTATAGGTGCTCATCATGATGAAATGGATATGACCAGTCTTATCTCACCGATAATCCAGGTTTGTGATGCTATATCGGGAGCCAGACCAGGAGCCAGACGTGAAGTGGTTGAATCTTATATTAAAAGATTAAAAGAGCTTGAAAATCTCGCCCTTGCTTATCCGGGAGTCTTAAAAACATACGCTATACAGGCAGGCAGAGAACTGAGAGTTATTGTCGGCAGTGAAAAAGTCTCAGACAAAGAAGCTGATTCCTTATCGTATGAGATTGCAAAACGCATACAGGATGAAATGACCTATCCTGGTCAGGTAAAGATCACTGTAATTCGTGAAACAAGGGCTGTTAACTATGCAAAATAGCTAAAGAATTTTTAAGAGTTCCTGCAATCGTTCAATCTTATCATGGAAGCCTAGCTTCTCATAAGAAAGAACTAAATTGTTAATAAGTCTTATTACGATCTCTTTGTTATGACATACTGTGTAATAAGACTTATCAGACTTTAAGTTTTGCTGTTTTATAAAATAGTCAATTTCTCTTTTTCCCAGTATCGAACCCCGGTTGTAAGGATTTATATAAAACAGGATATCACCTGGTTCATTAACAGAGTTATCTTGTTTGAATTCGTCCTGGTATGCAAGAATAAAATTTTTTGGCAAATTCACTCCATACACAGGCAGTTTCAGCTTGTGAGCTACCGACATATATATGATTGCCAAAGAGATAGGATTCCCTTTTTTGGTCTCCAGCACCTGATTGATAAAGGAATTCTGTGGAGAATAAAAATTATTGGAGTTCCTGGTATACTTGTGTATATCAAAAATGACGTAATTCAGAATTTTAACTTTCTCCAAGGCAGTAAGATTGGTTGTGATTTCAAGCCAGATATCATTTTTAATCTGTTCAATTTGAGAATCCAGCTTTTTTATGTCAATCTCAGGAAACTGGAATTGTGCCAGATAAGCTGCTCCCTCAAGTACATAATCACAACCTCCGTCACACCAGGTTTTTAAATTTCTTTTCGTCGTTTCAAACTGGATGTCATGAATAACATTTTCAAGTTTTTCCTGCAACTTTTCATTCAATGTTGATTCCCATACTTTTTCAAGTTCCGGAATTACTTCAATTCCCTGTTGCAATAAATTATCTGTAACAGCAGTAATTACTTCCGAATCAGTATCATCCAAAAGTGCAATAAGTGCTTTTATTTTGCTTTTGTTCACATTCACAAGCTTTACCTATTCAAAGCTATGAAATATTTATTTTTTTTTTTACATCATTCTAATATCTTCCTAACAATTATACAATTGAGCTGTTTAATCAATATAAAATGGATTGTTAATATATTTAATGTTCAGGTTATCAATTTTTTAGAAAATAGTTTGACAATATTGAAAAATTTTCATAGACTTGTAGTCGTTGTGACTATTTCAGTTTTTTTCTTCGTAATGAAATTATCAATAACTTTGAAAGTATGATTCTTTTAGGAATTGATGTAGGGAGTTCAAGTGTTAAGCTTTCCTTGCTGGATGTTGGTTCAGGCAAAAAATTAGCATCAGCACATTATCCAAAGCAAGAAATGAAAATCATTTCTCATAAATCGGGATGGGCTGAACAAAAGCCTGAAGACTGGTGGCACAACATTGTATATGCACTGCGCGAATTGTCTCAGATCGATAAGGTAGATCTTTCCCTTGTACAAGCAATAGGAATTACATACCAAATGCATGGTTTGGTTTGTATTGATAAGAACAAGCGAGTTGTCAGACCTTCTATTATTTGGTGCGATAGTCGTGCTGTTGAAATTGGAAATAAGGCATTTGAAGACCTGGGCAATGAAAAATGTCTTTCAAAATTACTGAACTCCCCGGGAAATTTTACTGCTTCAAAACTAAAGTGGGTGAAGGAAAATGAGCCTGAATTGTATAAAACCATTTACAAAATCATGTTACCTGGCGATTATATAGCCATGCGTCTCACAGGAGAAATAAACACTACAGTAACAGGATTATCGGAAGGCATATTCTGGAATTTTCCTGATGACAGGATTGCTGATTTTCTGTTGGATTATTATGGCATACAACAAGATTTCATACCTGAAATAGTGCCTGCTTTTGGAATGCAGGGAAAACTGTTAAATGAAGTGGCCAACGAATTGGGTTTGAAACCTGGTATCCCCATTACATACAGGGCAGGCGATCAACCCAACAATGCGTTTTCGCTGAATGTTCTTCAACCAGGCGAGATTGCGGCTACTGCAGGTACCTCGGGTGTTGTGTATGGTGTGACAGAGGATTTTGCATACGATCCTAAATCCAGAGTAAATATTTTTGCTCATGTTAACCATACTCATACTGATTCCCGGATGGGTGTTCTGCTATGCATTAATGGTACAGGCATTCTCAATAGCTGGGTTCAGAATTATATTGCAGGATCGAAATTATCTTATGCGGAAATGAATGAAGAAGCTTCCCAGATACCCATCGGTTCTGAAGGTTTATCCGTTATTCCTTTTGGAAATGGTGCCGAACGGGTTATAGAAAACAAAAATACAGGTTGTCAGTTCAATAATCTGCATTTCAATATTCATAATGCGTCTCATGTTTTCAGAGCGTCCCAGGAAGGAATAGCTTTTTCATTTAAATATGGGATAGACATTATGGCTGAACATACAGGAATACATGTGGCAAAAATCCGTGCCGGACATGCCAATATGTTTTTAAGTCCTGTGTTCAGAGATACATTATCGGGTATCACAGGAGTGCCTATTGACCTCTATGATACGGATGGCTCTGAAGGTGCAGCCCGCGGTGCCGGTGTCGGGTCAAAAATCTACACATCTTTTGATGAAGCCTTTGCCAACCTGAATAAATTATCCACCATTGAGCCTGATAAAAGTAAAGCAGATCAATACAAGGAATCCTATAGCAATTGGTATGTATCACTTGAAAAATTATTAAACTAAAAAAGAAATACTATGAATGTAGTGACAGGAAAAAAGAAATATTTCCCTGAAATTGAAAAAGTTCAGTATGAAGGTAAAGAATCTAAAAATCCATTGGCTTTTAAATGGTACAATAAGAATACGGTTGTTGCCGGTAAAACCATGAAAGATTTTTTCAGGTTTGCAATAGCCTATTGGCATTCATTCTGCGGAGATGGAAATGATCCGTTTGGAGGTGCCACCCATGCTTATAAATGGAATGAGGGAGCAGATGCAATAACACGTGGTAAGAATAAAATGGATGCCGCGTTTGAATTCATTACCAAACTCGGTGCACCTTTTTATTGTTTTCACGATTTTGACATTGCAGGGGAAGGTAACAGCATTGAAGAATCGGATAGAAACATTCAGGCTTTGGTTGATTACGCCAAACAAAAACAGGGTGATTCGGGAGTAAAGCTCTTATGGGGAACAGCAAATGTTTTCAGCAACAGCAGGTATATGAACGGTGCTGCAACGAATCCTGATTTTTCTGTATTAGCCCAGGCTGCAACTCAGGTAAAAAGAGCTATGGATGCTACCATTGCACTTGGAGGTGAAAATTACGTTTTCTGGGGAGGGCGTGAAGGATACATGTCATTACTCAATACTAACATGAAACGAGAAAAAGAGCATTTGGGAATGATGTTGACAAAAGCACGCGATTATGCCCGGGCAAATGGATTTAAAGGTACTTTTCTTATTGAGCCCAAGCCCATGGAGCCAACAAAACACCAATATGATTTCGATACCGAAACAGTGATCGGATTTTTACGATATTTTGACCTTGACAAGGATTTCAAATTAAATATTGAAGTAAACCATGCAACCCTGGCAGGACATACTTTCCAACACGAATTACAAGCAGCTGCCGACGCCAATCTACTTGGTTCTATTGATGCCAACAGGGGTGATTATCAGAACGGATGGGATACGGATCAGTTTCCTATCAATATTTACGAGCTTGTAGAAGCTTTGTTGGTGATTTTGCCCGCCGGGGGATTCACAACCGGGGGAGTAAATTTTGATGCAAAAATAAGAAGGAATTCTACGGATAATGAAGATCTCTTTATTGCACATATTGCAGGAATGGATGCTTTTGCGCGTGCACTCCTTGTTGCAAATGACGTGCTTGAAAAAAGTGATTACCTGAAAATCCGGAAAAATCGCTATGCATCTTTTGACAGTGGAGAAGGAAAAACATTTGAGGAGGGGAAAATGGGACTGGAAGAACTCAGAAAGTTCGCCATCAAGGCCGGAGAGCCAAAAGTAACAAGTGGTAAACAAGAACTTCTTGAAAGCATAATCAATCTATACATGTAGTGTAATGAATATTTCAGACACTAACTCAAGATTTTTTATTACCAAAGAAGAATTAGGATCATACTCCCTCTACAAATTGCAGGATAGCAAAACAGGGGAGTATGTTTCTATCCTTCCCAGTCTGGGTGGTTCAATCAATAATCTTGTGCTTCAGCTAAATGGTAAATTGATTGATGTTGTTGATGGATTTCATTCAGAAGAGGATGTTATAAAGAACCAGTTAACCAGTTTCAAAGGAAGTAATTTATACCCCTTCCCTAACCGTATTGAAGGAGGAACATATAATTTCAAAAACCAGACTTTTCAGCTTACCTGCAATTTTCCACAGGAAAACAACGCAATCCATGGTTTGATATATGATAAATCGTTTGAAGTAATCCTTAAGGAAGACGGAGATATAGGTTGCAGACTTATATTAAGAAACATGGATACAAAAATCGTGGCAGGATATCCATTTGAAAATATGATCGAAATGGATTATAGATGGAATGAGAAAAACCAGTTTGAGTGCACGACTAAAATAACCAATCTTTCTGATGGTTCCATGCCTGTAGGACATGGATGGCATCCTTATTTTGTTGCAGGAGATATTGCTGTGGATAATGTATCCATTCAATTCCCTTCACAGGAGATACTGGAAGTAAATGATAAAGGAATACCAACTGGTGAATCGAAAAAATATCAGGATTTTAATTCTTTATCTCTTTTAGGAAAAACAAATTTTGACAGTTGTTTTCTTTTAAACACCGATAAGGAAAGAGCAGAAATATGGATAGAAAATAAAAGGGATAAGATCAAATATATCATCTGGCAGGAAACAGGGATTAAAAAATACAATTACTTACAGGTTTATACTCCGCCATCCAGAAAATCGATAGCCATAGAGCCGATGACATGCGCTCCCGATGCTTTTAATAACAACAAGGGATTAATTGTTCTTGCTCCGCAAGAAAGAATCTCAGTTGCCTGGGGTGTAAAATCGTTTCAAGAATAAATCAACATGTAAATTCTATTGTTAATCATAAAAAAAAGCTATTCAAAAAGTAACAGGCACTTCCTTAGTAAGATGTTTTTGCTTTTTGGACAGCCTTTTTTATCTTTCTGAATGTTTTTCTATGAGGTACTGTTTAGGTATGAAATGGCTTGATTAAACACATTTTCAGCTGTGTATCCGAGTTTTTCATCCAAAACATTTGCAGGAGCTGAAAATCCGAAACTTTCAAGACCTATAACTTTTCCGTGATCTCCAACCAGGCCTCTGAGTGTAACCGGCAAGCCTGCCGTTAATCCTAAAATTGGTTTGTCGTGCGGAATAACAGCGTTTTGGTAGTCCTTACTCTGCTCACGAAATAATCCTTCAGAAATAACCGACACCACCTGCACATTCAAATTTTTCTTTTCTTTTAGTAATTTTGCACCGGCAATGAGAGTGGATACTTCCGAGCCATTTCCTACCAATATAATATCTGCTTCCTCTTTATCCCTGAGTACAATATACCCTCCTTTTTCTGCTTGCAAGGCTTCCTTAAACCTGTCCGATTTCGCCGGAATATCCGATATGTTTTGTCTTGACAGCAACAATGCAGTAGGAGCATGTGCATTTTCCAAAGCCATTTTCCAGGCAACGCTTGTTTCGGCAGCATCGGCAGGTCTGAGTACCAGCATACTTCTTTTGCCGGAATGGTTTCGCAAAGCCTCCAGCAACCTTATTTGAGCCTCTTGTTCCACCGGCTGATGTGTAGGCCCATCTTCGCCTACCCTGAACGCATCATGTGTCCAAACATATTTTACAGGCAATTCCATCAGCGCAGCCAGACGAACTGCAGGTTTCATGTAGTCAGAAAAAACAAAAAATGTAGCACAAACAGGAATAACTCCACCATGTAAGGCCATTCCGTTTGCTATAGCTGCCATGGTCAATTCCGATACTCCAACCTGTAAAAATGCTCCACTGAAATCATCTTTTTTAAACTGCTTTGAGTTTTTCAGAAATCCATCGGTTTTATCAGAGTTTGAAAGATCGGCTGATGCCACAATCATGTTCTCAATCCGTTGAGCAAAATGAGCGAGTACAACTCCTGAGGCACCACGTGTAGGAATGTTCTGCTTCTGCTCTATGGAGCTGAAATCAATTCCAGGTAGTTTGCCTTCATAAAAATCTTTCATTTTAGCTGCCAGTAAAGGATTTTCAGATTCCCACTGGTTTTGAATTTCTTTTTTCTCCTTTACTTTTTGAATCTTTATCGCATTTATTCTATTCCAATACTCCTTAACTTCCGGGAAAATAACAAAGGGGTTTTTTGGATCTCCTCCTAAATTTTTAATCGTTTTCTCAAATGAAGCACCGGCAGATGAAAGAGGCATACCATGTGTTGATGATTGTCTTTCAAAAGATATCCCATCTTCTGTGACAGATCCTT
>CAYQDZ010000038.1:0-17431 GCA_964416375.1 uncultured Bacteroidales bacterium | reverse complement strand
GTTTTTCAACTTGGTTCAATGGAAGCATATTGGCTCCATCCGATTTTGCTTTGGCCGGTTCAGGATGAGTTTCCATAAAAATTCCATCAATTCCTACGGCAATTCCTGCCCGGGCAATCGTTTCTATCATATCGGGACGGCCACCTGCTATTCCCTTTGGTTGATTTGGCTGCTGAAGTGAATGTGTGATATCAAGCACAACAGGATATCCCAGCTTTTTCATTTCAACCAGACCTCTGTAATCAACAATAAGATCGCCATATCCAAACATCGTTCCCCGGTCAGTAAGCATAATGTTTTTATTGCCTGAATTTGCAACTTTTGTAGTCACAAATTCCATGGAAGAGGGGGCCAGAAATTGTCCCTTTTTGATGTTAACGATTTTGCCTGTTCTGGCTGCTGCAACAAGAATATCGGTTTGCCTGCATAAAAATGCCGGAATTTGTATTACATCAACAAATTCTGCAGCCATTGCTGCTTCCTCTGCAGAATGAATATCGGTTGTAACAGGCAGGTTAAATTTTTCTTTTACCTCGGCAATTATTTCCAGGGCTTTTTTATCGCCAAGACCGGTAAAAGAATCCAGGCGTGAACGATTTGCTTTTCGGTATGATGCTTTAAAAATGTAATGAATGCCAAGTTGCGAGGTAATTTCTTTGATGGTTGAAGCAACTTCAAAACATATTTCCCTGCTCTCAACAATGCATGGACCGGCAATTAAGAAAAACTGAGTATTCATTAATTTATTACTATTCATAATTGGTTGTTAATATTTCCGAACGTGAAATTACGCATTTCATCAATCATTTTGCTTCAGGACAGTATAAAACCACTAAATAATAATAAGTTTGTATGATAACAGAGACCGATTAAATAAATGCAATTCTGGAAATTATTTCATACTCATCTTAAGTGATGTTTAATTGAAAGTTGTATTACTATCAGGTTAATGAAGAAAGATGGTAAAAAAAACATGTTGTAGTTCTCACTCCTGCAATGTATACTACGGTCCGATTGATATTGAAGTGAGAGGTCAATCATCATCCTAATTTCCAAAAAGATCTTACAATTTTGAATTGCAGGACAGTTTTGGCGTTGATACCAACATTGTTATGCTTGGCATGCCCCGTGAGAACGACTGGGTATTGTTTGGCCCCTGGGCAGATAAAAGTCAGTTCAGAAATCCAATGAGTTATTATCTGAGTAGTCTGACAGGCCAGTGGGCTCCAAGGACCCGGTTCTGTGAAGTGATTCTGAATGGTGAGTATATTGGTTTATATTCTCTGGTGGAGAAGATCAATATTTGTAACGCTTATTCCACAACTTTTTCAGGCGTTCCAGAAATTTCTGTTCAGCTGCATTTTCCTGCGGGTGGTATATTTTTTTACCGGCAATGCTTTCGGGAAGATAGTCCTGATCTGTGAAGTTGTTATCAAATTCATGTGCATATTTGTACTCCTTCCCGTATCCTAATTCTTTCATAAGCGATGTAGGAGCATTTCTAAGATGCAAGGGAACAGGAAGATCACCGGTTTCATTTACCAGTGCTTGTGCTTCATTTATTGCTTTGTATGCAGAGTTACTCTTTGGTGAATTTGCCAGGTACAGGGTTATTTCGGAAAGAACAATACGGGATTCGGGCCATCCGATTTTGTTTACTGCCTCGAAACATGCATTTGCCAGCAAGATAGCGTTTGGATTAGCAAGACCAATATCTTCGCTTGCAAGAATAACAAGTCGGCGTGCAATGAATTTCGGGTCTTCACCTCCCTCAACCATCCGGGCAAGCCAATATACAGCTGCATTTGGATCGCTTCCGCGTATGGATTTTATAAATGCAGAAATTATATCGTAGTGTTGTTCTCCATTTTTATCATAAACCGCAATATTCTCCTGCAACTTATCTGTGACAAGTTTGTTTGTTAATACTATTTTTTTGTTTGCGTCTGCTCCGTTTGATGATATTACCAACTCGAGAATATTAAGCAGTTTTCTTCCGTCGCCTCCTGAAAATCGCAAGAGTGCTTCGTTCTCTTTTATTTGAATTTTCAGCTTTTTGAGGTAACTGTCTTTTTCCAGAGTATTGTTGAGTATTTCCAACAGCTCTTTTTTATCCAGTGGTTTCAAAACATAAACCTGACATCTTGAGAGGAGGGGAGAGATGACTTCAAATGAAGGATTTTCAGTAGTAGCTCCTATGAGAGTAACTACTCCCTGTTCAACTGCACCAAGCAAACTGTCTTGTTGTGATTTGCTGAAACGATGTATTTCGTCTATGAATAAAATGGGATTGGGCTTATCAAAAAACTGCAGCTTCTTTGCTTTGTCTATCTTTTCTCTTACGTCCTTCACACCTGAATTTACGGCACTCAAAATATCGAAAGGTCGGTTCAATACATTGGCAATAATTTTCGCCAGGGTTGTTTTGCCTACACCCGGAGGTCCCCAAAGGATGAACGATGGAATTTGCCCCGATTCAATTGCCTGTCTGAGGATTGCTCCTTCACCTACAAGGTGTTTTTGCCCGATGTAATCGTTAAGATCTACAGGTCGCATACGATCGGCAAGAGGCTGATTTGTTAGCATTCAACAAGGTTTTAAAACATGTAAACTTATTAACAATATATGATTTCTGAAATGAATTTTCATGGTTTGAATTGGTTTTTCATTATTTTTTCGTTTGCATTGTATATTCTATATTTGATATAATTTCAAATCCTGCATCAATTATGAAAGATAAAGTGGTTATTATTACCGGGGCTTCATCAGGTATAGGCCTGGCATCTGCAAAAGCTTTTGCCAATGAAGGTGCAAAGCTTGTACTCGCGGCTCGGTCTATCGATAAACTCCAGGCTATTGCAAAGGAGATTGATCCATCGGGTGAAAAATGTCTGGCTGTAAAAACGGATGTTACACAGGAAGAAGATTGTATACAGCTTGTTCAGATGACAATTGAAAAATTCAATAGACTGGATATTCTTATTAACAATGCGGGTATCTCAATGAGAGCTTTATTGGTTGATGTGGAAACACATGTCCTGAGAAAAGTAATGGATGTCAATTTCTGGGGAACAGTGTATTGTACAAAATATGCATTACCATATCTTCAACAATCGAAAGGAACTTTGGTTGGCATTAGCTCAATTGCTGGTTTTCATGGTTTGCCGGGCCGATCGGCTTATTCTGCTTCGAAATTTGCCATGCATGGGTTTCTGGAAAGTGTACGGATAGAAAATCAGAAACTGGGAGTTCATGTCATGGTGCTTGCAGCAAGTTTCACAAATTCAAATATCAGAAAATACGCTTTGAATGAAAAAGGTGAGCCACAAGGTGAGACACCAAAATCGGAAGAAAAACTCACATCGCCTGAAAAAGTGGCAAAAAATTTAATTCGATCCATTAAAAAGAAAAAAAGAACACGAATTATGTCATTTGAGGGTCAGTATATGGTTTTATTTCAACGCATTGTACCATTGTTAACTGATATGGTGATTTATAAAAAATTTGCAAGTGAACCTAACTCACCATTAAAATGATTCTTTTATGCTTTCATCAGAAATAAAAATTCGGGTTCGTTATGGTGAGGTCGACAGAATGGGGTATCTGCATCATGGAAATTATGCTTTGTATTTCGAAGAGGGAAGAACTGAACTTTTGCGCGGATTTGGTCTTTCATACAGAACAATGGAGGATGAAGGGATCCTGCTTCCTGTGCGTGAAATGAATATCCGATATCTAAAACCGGTTCTGTATGATGAGGAAGTAATTCTTGTAACTACTCTTACACAAATTCCTTCAGCCAAATTGGAATTTGAGTATATCATGAAGAATGTTTCAGGGGATGTTTTATCTAAAGCAAAAACTACTCTTGTTTTTAGTGATGCAAAAACAAAAAAAGTTATCCGCACACCTGGATATTTTCTTGACCTTGTTTCTCCGTATTTTGATTAATCTTCATCTTGCTGTTACAAATACTTTTATTCTCTTAATTTTGTAAAAAATCTCCGTTTGTGCATGTCTGATCGATCGATGGAACATATCAATACTAAATATATCGAGACCTATAGGCATGTTTTGACAGGTCTGGGCCAGTCAGATGCTGACTATATGAAAAAGCTTCTGGAGGAAGCATTTTTATTGTTTTATAATAAGAGAAAAGAGGATAAAACTTTTTATAAGAAAGATGTGATTGCTTCTGTGTTGGATGCATCAAAAATTGCAGTTGATGAAATTGGTTTAAGTTATACTTCTATTATTAGTCTGTTTATCCATCATGCAAATTTGTTGAATGAAACAGGAGAAAAGCGGATAAAAAAGGACTTCGGCGATGCTGTGGCAACCATTACAACCGGCATTGCGAAGGTTTCGGAGCTTAAAAAAGAAACTACATCTTCGCAAGCTGAAAATTTCAGAAAACTTCTCCTCAACCTGGCGAAAGATGTAAGGGCTATTTTGATTCGGCTGGCAGAGCAGACCGAACTTATGCGAGAGATGAAAAAAATGACTGAAGAGGAACAGATTCAAGTAGCGGCGGAAGCTTCCTATCTCTATGCACCTTTAGCACACCGCTTAGGTTTATATCTTATTAAATCTGAGATGGAAGATCTGTCCCTTAAGTATACTGAACGATCAAAATATGATATGATAGCAGGTAAACTTGCTGCTACCGTGAAGGTGCGAAAAGAATTTGTCAGTGAATTTATTCGCCCGATAAAGATTGTGCTCGACAGGCAGGGAATGGCGTATGATATTACAGGACGTCCGAAATCTATTTTTTCTATCTGGACAAAGATGAAGCGCAAGGGAGTTGAATTTGAAGATGTCTATGATTTATTTGCTATCAGAATCATTTTAAAAAGTGAATTGAAAAATGAAAAGGCTGATTGCTGGCAGGCTTATTCTGCAGTAACTGACATTTACCAGCCTAATCCTCTTCGTTTGAGAGACTGGATATCAGTCCCAAAAACCAATGGATATGAATCACTGCATACAACGGTTATTGGTCCAAAGGGAAGATGGGTGGAAGTTCAGATACGAACAGAGAGAATGAATGAAATTGCAGAGAAAGGTGTGGCAGCTCATTGGAAATACAAAGGACTTGAAGGCGAACAGGGACTTGATGAGTGGCTAAGAAAAATAAGGGAAATACTTGAAACGCCTGAACCGGATGCTGATCATTTCATTGACGATTTTAAGTTAAGCCTGTATTCCAAAGAGATCTTTGTTTTTACTCCCAAGGGTGACCTTCGGAAATTTCCTGAAGGCTCATCAGTTCTGGACTTTGCATACGATATTCACACAGATGTTGGGGCGAGATGTACCGGTGCAAGAGTTAATGGTAAAACAGTGCCGATCCGGTACAAATTGCAAAATGGAGACAAAGTTGAGATACTTACAATAAAAAATCAATACCCCAAACTGGACTGGTTAAATTTTGTTATAACCACTAAAGCACAGAAAAAGATCCGTCAGCAACTTAATGATGATAAGGTTAAAGAAGCTGAAAACGGCAAGGAAATTATTAAAAGAAGGTTTAAAAACTGGAAGATTGAATATACCGATGATGCGATCAGAAGGCTTCTGAAGCATTATAAGCTTCCAAATGCACAAGAATTTTATTGCAATATCTCGCTGAATAAAATAGACTTAACTGAAGTAAAAGAAGTTATTTCTGATACAACGGAAATACGGGAACCGGAATCTTTCGTACTGGAAGAACTTGAGCAAACAAGAAAACCTGCTGAAAAAAGAACTCCTGCAGAAGATTATTTGATAATTGATGAAAAGATGGCTAACATTGATTACAAACTGGCAAAGTGCTGTTCTCCCATTATGGGCGATCCTGTGTTCGGATTTGTAACCATAAATGAAGGCATAAAAATTCATAGGACCAACTGTCCGAATGCTGCACAGCTGATTGGAAAATATGGCTATAGAGTGTTAAAAGCAAGATGGACAAAACGAGGTCAGGAATCCATCTTTCCTGTGAATATCATGGTGACAGGAGAAGATTATTCAGGTATCATGAAGAGCGTTTCAGACGTTATTGCTAAAGATCTGAAAGTAAATGTCAGATCAATTGCCATCGATGAACAGGATGGCATGTTTATTGGTAAAATAAGTCTGTTTGTGCGTGATATAGAACACCTTGATTCCTTAATTTCACAATTAAACTCTATTAAAGGTATTTATTCTGCAAGTCGTGCCGAGAGAAACTGAGTACAGACCATTAATGAATTATTGTATATTTACATTCATATTATATGAGCTATTGATATGATGCGCGTTTTGCTTTTTATACTGATCTCCGGTTTCTGCATTGTGCAAAGAAGTAATGCCCAGCAAGATCAGATTGAAAATGATCCTGATCAGCTTGAAGTGGTTGTCTTACAGGAAGAATCAACCGAAACAGCAAATGAAGTGAAAACGAACCGGCTGAAAACTCATCTTGAAGTTGGTACTTCATTTACCTGCTCTCCAAATAATTTTTATGGACCGTCTTATTATATTGCTCCAAGTCTGTTCTATTTAGTTACTCCCCGATTTTTATTATCAACTGGTGTTGCAATAGAACATTCCAATTACTATATCATGCAGTTACAGGATTTAAACTCAGATGGGATGTTGCCTATGACCAGGGCTTTTTTGTTTGCAAAAGGCACTTATATGTTAACACAAAAACTGGCAGTAAGCGGAACGGTGTATAAAAGCATAAATAATGTTCAAAATCCGGGAGGCAGGTCCTATCCATACAATTGCAATTATCAGGGTATAAGTATGGGCCTGGATTATAAAATAAATGATTCGTTTTCAGTTGGATTTCATATGGGAACACAAGGTGGATATTATAATTCAAATGCTTTGATACCTTCTTCGGGATATGTATATGTTCCGGGGTTTTAGAAATCGGTTTTTACATTAATTTTTCTTATACAGAGTATTTTCCTCATCGACTGATGGTTCATTTTTAACTGTTGCATGTGTTAGTGCATCAATGTCGACATGGATGGAATCAAAAACAACTTTTTCAGTGCTTGTGTATACAATCTCAAGAAGTTCCTTCTCTTTGTATTCAACTTTACCAGCAAGAAAAACAGGCCTGTTCATGTTTGTTAAACGGGTAAAATAGGAAGCCGGATTTTCAAAAGGTATAACAAATGGTTTATGTGCTGTTCCTGTTGAATCGACATAACTGAAGAAAGGCAAAGTAAACATTCCGTCAAAACGTTTGCTTGTAAATAAAATCCAGTGTCCGTTGCCCGACCATGACGGAAAACTCTCAGTTTGTTCACTATTCACAGGTAATTTTCTGATGGTAGTATCGGATAGATTGAGGAGGTATAGATCACTCGAAGAGTTATTAATGGTAAAATATCCGTAATCGGCCATACAAAATAACACATACCTTCCATCTGGCGATACTTGTGGAAATGAAACGCTCAAACCTGTTTTTTCTGAGGATACCAACATTTCAGGTTTTCCCCATTTTTTATTTTCCTGGTCAAATTCAATGCGCAATAAATCATATTTTTCAAGACTATCATGCAAATGCTTAAACTCATGAGATGATTGAATATAGTAAAGGTATTTGCCGTCGGGTGACCAGGCAGGTATATTTTCAAAGTCTTTGGAGGCGATTTCAGGTGTTGTAAATACTTCATTGTTGTATAAATCATAAATAACAATATCTGAAGCATCATCCCTTACATGATTAATTCTATTGCCACGGCCAAAAAAATTCTGATGAATTCTGTTTGTGGAGAAAGCTATGTATTGACCATCCGGGTGCCATGCCGGATACACAAATGAGGAAAGTGTATAATGAGTTTTTGTTGACAGCCATAAGCTTCTTTCTTTGGTTTTTATCAGGGTGCCACTGGGAGACCTTCTCATGTGAAGAATCATATTGTTTGGATCCCTGTTCTGAAAGGTATGACAATGCATACAATTGTTCTCGGTATTCTGATTTGATATGATATCCGATTCTGAAAAATTCCCCAGGTTTCTCTGTACAATAGCCATATCTTCCCACAGAATCATTCCCGAATTGATTCTTCGATAAGCAATATAAGAATCAATAGAATCTTTTGAAATTATGTTTTCTATGGGTTTGAATTTTTTCCAGACTTTATTATGACCTCTAACGTAAACAACCATTCGAATTTTTTCTCCTCTATTTTTTTTCAATAATTTACCCCATTTACTAAATGGTATTACAATTTCTGGTTTTCGGGATTTTATTGAAAATCCGGATGTATTATCGCTGTTAAAATTTACAAAGTACTGTATTCCTTTTTCTTCAATTGTAAAATTTAAAGGAGCTATATTGGGAGGCAACACAATTCCGGAATAATCAGGAAAAATTTCAGGCAGAGCATCAATATTCTTAGCATTTTTAAAAGGAGAATTATGACATGAAATTAGTATAATTAATGAAAAAAATGAAAATATCGGATACGTCTTTATGCGATTCATATGCTTCTCTTTTTGATATTTAGACCAGTTGTTTTGGGACTCAGGTATCTGACATAATACCAATAGGTGTCACCAAATCGCTTGTTAAGGTCTTTTCTGGCCAATTTTCCATTCATATTATATTCAATAAGCGTTTTATTGAATTGAGAGAATCTTTTTAGAATATTCTTATCTATGGTTGACAGATATTGTTCCATGGGAGCTTTTGTACTCATGTAATATAAGAGCAATGCTTCCTGGTATATTTTGGGTGTTCTGGCAAACCCAATACCGTCAACATAATTTGTTAAGCTTTGCTTAAATGCCCCTAATTCGTTTTGAAGCAGATAATAAGACATCAAATATTCGAAAGCCATTCTATTGTTTTTGTCTTCTTTCAGAATCTGGATCAAATTCAGATCAGGTCGGTTATTATTGATGTATACAATATTATGATGTATCTTTTTCTGCCCAATCATCTTATTTTTTAGCTTACTGACATCTTTATCATTAAAGTATGTGAGCATTTTGTTTGCTGATTTTTTATAAACAAGTGATTTTTTTAGAACGCTCAGGTATTTATGAGCAACAGGATAATCTTTGAGCAGTAATGCACAGGTTGCCAGTCTTATCAAAATCCTCGGAGAGTAGACTTTATTTGTCTGAGATTCCAATGCCCAATATTCAGCAGCTTTAATAAATCCCATATCAAAGAATAGGTCACTATTGTAAATTGTACATTCGCGATTAAATGTCATGGTAAGTATAAGTGTATGTTCTCCCCATTCCTGTGGTACAAGAAACAGATCCTCAGACATTCTCCCAGTATGATAGAGAGCCTGGTTTAATAAAAACCTGGATATTCTGTCATTTAATTCCACTTTGTTTTTGTAATCAAGTACTTTATTCCATTTCCCTATGCTCGCATAGTATTCAATTTCTTTATTGTATTTTCCTTCATGAATAAATAGGGATGAATAAAAGACTACCATAAGAGCTGAAAGGAAGATTATCACCCAGTTTCTTATGAAGAATAATGGTATTCTCAGGGTAAAATCCGAAACCCACTTTTTATTTGAAAACAGGCCGATAATTAGAATAACCAGAATATGGATTGAAATTATATTCCAATAGTTAGAAATAGAGATCCTTGGATTGGAAGAAGCGGCTTCATAAAATACCGTTTTACTTATCTGGAATCCTTTTAACAGATAGATTAGTGCAGCTAAAATTATAATATTCAGAGAGATGATGACGTATTTTTTTTGTGTTTTTGAAACAAATATTTCATCCACAATAAGAAATGCAAACAAAGCAAATGTTACGAGCAGATCAAAGACAAAAAATGCTATGACCAGTGAAATGATTTGACAGCCAATTCTGATCCAGAATTTCATGTTCAATACGATACGATTACCAAGGAGTAACAATCCGGCAAGTAAAAAAATTATGAGCGTTTCCAGCCCAATGGTATAGGATTTTAACGAAACCAGTATCAGTATGGAAGGAATAAATTCAATTCCTTTAGGATTCGGATTTTTCGAAATTTCAAATATCTTCCTGTATACAAACGATAGCAGGAGTAGAAGGACTGTGATCAGTAAACTACCCAAAACAGGATAATTCAGGAATTGAAGAAAAAAAATTGAAAGCAAAAGAATTATGCTATTGTGTTGAGTTTGATAGTAATCAAAATAAGAACTGTCAAAAGCAAAAAATGGCTGGAGCCCGAGATTGAGTAACTGGGGAGTATATACTTTAAAGATGATAACAAATAAAAAAATTCCGAATACACAATAATAAAATGTATCAATAAGGAAATTGGAGATATTTTTTTTAAGGTTCATTCTGGAATGCTTTTCGACCCCGAAATTATAAATAATTAATAAAAATCAGGCATTATTGATACAATTGTAACGGGTTTGATCATAGTATGAAAAAGTCTTGTTTGAACGATAATATAATTGGGAGTTTTAACGTGATTTTTGAATGAAAATTTGCCGATAGGATATTCAATATAAATTCTCAGGAAACTATACAAGGCAGGACATTTGTTTTTCTCCTGCAGTATACTGAATTTTTTCAGGAATGGATTTTTAGAATGAGCAGTGACTGAAGAACTTCAGCAGAGCTTGATGAGGCAATCGATTTTGAACTCTCACAAGCTGAAAATAAAACAGAAGAAATGACCCTTACTCTTTAAATGCGCCATTTTCGTACATTCCTTCCTGTGTAGTTCCATCAGCCCAGGTATATTTTCCTTTTCCCTGAAATTTGTTGTTTACAAAATACCCGGTATACTTATCACCATTGGTGTAAAAATAAATGCCGTATCCATCCTGAACTCCATTTTTCCATTCTCCTGTATATTTTGATCCATCAGCCCAGGCATAGGTACCCTGACCATGGAAAACATCATTTCCCCACATTCCGTCGTATTTATCGCCTTCAGGGCTGGTTAGTGTGCCGAGTCCTTTGCGCTTTCCGTCAGCAAAATTACCCTGGTAAACATACCCGTTTTCATAAACATATTTGCCAATTCCATCAAAACATGAGCCGGACAGACAACCGGTTTCCTGTGCATAAAGAATAGCCTGTGAACTCAACAGAATCAATAAAGAAATCAACCATTTCATGGTCATAAATTTTGTGATTATTTGCAACTTAAGTAAATGTATAAAGTATACATTATGTTTCAAAATCTGTACTATTGATTTTATGAGCAATTTTCGGACCACCTTCCATGTTCATGATCCGGGAAGGTAAAAGCTTACTACTTTTTAAGGGGTAAACTGAAGTGAAATGTGCTTCCTTCTCCAAGCTTGCTCTCTGCCCATATTTTACCACGGTGAGATAGAAGAAAAGCCTTACAAATTGAGATTCCGAGGCCTGAGCCTTTTTCACCTAAAGTTCCCGCAGACTGAAAATCTTCGGGATTTTTAAGCAATTGATCCAGTACTTCTTTTTCAATACCAATTCCGTCATCATGTATCGAAACAATTACTTCATTTTTCTCGATCCTTGAATTCAGAACTACTTCACCATTCCGGTGTGAGAACTTTATTGCATTGGTGAGCATGTTACGCATGATAGACAGGATCATATTGCTGTCGGCGGTTATATTCAAGTCTTCAATTTGATTGATTGTAGTTATGGACTTAGTTATCGCCAGGTGATGTGTATGTTCTATGGATTTATCAGTCAGCTGCCTGAGATTGTTGTCTTCAAATGAAGGAGTAATTTTTTCTTTATTGCATTTTGTCCAGGTGAGAAGGTTCTCCAGCAGATCATAGGTTGAATCAGCAACAGGATAAAAGCTTTCCAGAAGAATCCTGGTTTCATGTAAATCTGTCATTCCTTCAGATATAGTCTTTGCTGCAGTACGCAGAGTACCAACTGACCCCCGTAAGTCATGTCCAATTATTGAAATCAGTCTTTCTTTTGACTCATTGGCTAACTTAAGCTCATTCATTAACTTACGATTCAGTTTTTGTCGTCGTGTGACCAGAATAAAAGTAACGGTCATACTTATTAACAGGAGAAAAGAGAGTATGCTGAGTATGATGAATAATTTCTTTTGTTTTTCAAGCAGTTGCAACCTGCTTTCCTGTTCTCTTACCTTATATTTAGTTTCAAGTCCTTGTATAAGTGATTGTTTTGTGTTTTCCCGAAGTGTATCTTTCATATTGCAATACAAAAGCGCATAATCTAAAGCTTTCAGATAGTTTTCTTCAGCACGGTATATTTGATACATTACTTCGTAATTATCAATATTGATATCGTAGGCATAAAGCTCTTTGGCAAGTTCAATTGATTGTTTTGCAAAGTACCTGGCCTTATCATATTGCTTCATTTTAAAATATGTATTTGATATGTATTGTTGGTCAATACACATTAAATATTTCTGATCATCCATTGAATCATATTCATAGGCTTTGAGATGATAATAAAGCGCAGAATCATTCTCTCCCAATTCCAGAAAGACATTCCCAATATTGCTTAAGGAATAGGGATCGGGCCTGCCTGTGGTTGATATTTCATACTCATTGGTTTTTCGCAGATAAAACAATGCAGAATCATACATCTTCAGATCGATATAAACCAGTCCTACATTATGCATATCAACAATGATATAGCTTGAGTCACCTGATTGTGAACTATTGTATAATGATTTTTTGTTATGATAGAGAGTTTTTCCGTAATTGTTTAGGGCTGCATGCACTGTAGCAATGCGGTTATGGCATAGACTTATTAACAGGTAATCCTGTCCGGCAATCTCAAGCGCACTATAAGCCATTTCGAGCGAAGTAGTGTATTCTCCAATCATGGAATAAAAGTCACAATGCCTGAGAATACTCAGTACTTTCAGTTTTGTGTCCTGTAATGTTACAGCAAGACGCTTTGCTTCTTCTGCATAGGCAAATGCTTCGACAGGTTTACTGGATTGCAGTATTCCATTAATATCCAAACACAGATCAGCCTTACGGGCATCTGAAGTTTCATTCTCCAGCAGGACGATAAGACTATCCGCTTCCCTTCTCCAATTCTTAGCATGTATTGGTAACAAAAACATAGCCAATACAGCCATTGAAATTATTGACCTTAACATTCTGGTTGAATTTTCAGGTGCAAAGAAACAAAGAATTCTTAAAACTACCATATTCTTGTAGCATTCATGTATTTTTTTCTACTCAATAGCGTGGATCTTTCGTAAGTGGTAACTTTGCCATTTTTTGAATTTTAATGCTTGGAAAGCCAAATTCTTCTACTACTTTGCCAAGTATAAGATATATACCATGGCCTCTGAAAGGATATTTTTTCAATGAATCGGGAAAATTCACAGTATCGAAAAATTCTCCCTCAATATCCAGAAAACACCCGAAATGCATCCATTCTCTCTTTATAGTCCGAACATTCTTTATGGTCACCAAATTTCCAAGAATACGTATTGATTTCCCTATATGGTTCTTTAAATCACCTGCGTGAAGCTTTCCTCTAAACTGTGTCTGCAGCATATCAAACATGCTCATCGATACCGGAAAGCCTATAAGTTCAATTTCGTCGTAGGCATCCTCAATGGCATTCTGCTCAGGTCGCGGAAGTTTAAAGGCTTTGGGCTTTTCAGTGAAAAGCGATTGATTGGCAGTGATTTTTGAGTTTTTGCCCAGCATCATGTGAGACTCCCAGAGCAGTTGTTTCTTTGTTTTTCCCGTAAAGCGCATCGCATTAAGGCGTATGAGAATAACCATTTGTTCGTTCCCTATGGGTATACGCGAGATAAGATCGTTGAGATCTTTGTATTTGCCATGTGCTTTGCGTTCTTCAACTATGCATTTGGCCAGTTTGGTCTCGAGATTTTGAACATGCACAAAGCCAATATAGATATCCTTGTTGTAAATTGCAGTATTGTAATGACTGTGGTTTACGCAGGGCAAATGAATATTTGCTCCGCTGCGGCGAGCTTCATTAAAATATACCCACGTACGGTAGAAACCGCCAAAATTGTTGATAACGGCAACCATGAATTCATGAGGAAAATAGGTTTTAAGAAACAGACTCTGGTAACTTTCAACAGCATACGATGCCGAATGTGCTTTTGAGAATGCATAACCGGCAAATGATGCAATTTGCCGCCATACCTCCTGCGTGAGTTCCCGACTGTAACCACGCTCAGTACAGTTGTTAAAAAATTTCCCCTGGATTTCTTCAAACTGCTTTCTCGAACGGAATTTTCCTGCCATGGCCCGGCGTAGTATGTCGGCATCAGACAAGTCAAGGCCTGCAAAATGGTGACAAATTTTGATAACATCCTCCTGGTAAACCATGACACCAAATGTTTCTTCAAGTTGCTCTTTCATTACGGGATGCAAATACTCAAATCCTTCCGGATCATGAAAGCGATGGATGTATTCCTTCATCATACCTGATTTGGCAACACCAGGTCGGATAATAGAACTGGCAGCTACCAGTGTCAGATAATTTTCGCAGTGCAGTTTTTTAAGCAATCCGCGCATAGCCGGACTCTCAACATAGAAACATCCGATAGCTTCTCCGTTGTAAAGACTCTGGTTTACTTTCGTGTCCTTTTTGAATTTTTCTGCCTGGTGTACGTCTATCTTTTTTTTCTTGTTCCTGAGCACCAGTTCAGCGCAATCATTTATGTGCCCTATGCCTCTCTGGCTAAGAATATCGAGCTTTTCGAAGCGCAGGTTTTCAGCTACATACATGTCCCATTGTGTGGTGGGCAATCCCTTAGGGGGTAGATCGAGAGCTGTATAACAGGTAACAGGTTCTTCCGAAATGATTATGCCTCCGGCATGTACACTGCGTGTGTTAGGAAAGTTTACGATCCGGGTCGCAAGTTCAAACAACTCTCTGGTGATCTGGTTACGGTTTGTTTCAGCACCCGGATTGTTTACCAACTGGTCGATCTCTTCTTTTGGCAATCCACGGACTTTTCCCAGCTCACGAAAAATCGACCGGTCCTTGAAGGTTGAGATGGTTCCCAGCAAGGCAGTATGATCTTTCCCGTAACGTTTGAAGATATAGTCCTGCACTTCATCACGGTCTTTCCATGAATAGTCGATATCGAAATCGGGCGGACTGGTACGCTTCGGGTTGATAAAACGCTCGAAATAAAGGTTCAACTCAATGGGATCCACATCGGTGATTTTCAGGCAGTAGGCTACAATGCTGTTGGCACCGCTGCCGCGTCCCACATGATAAAAACTCCGGCTCATGGTGTATCGGATAATGTCCCAGGTGATCAGAAAATAGGATGAAAACCTCAGCTTGTCGATGACCTGCAGTTCGTGCTGTATTCGACGTTTTGCTTCTGCGTTATCCGGACCATAACGATACAGCATGCCATCGTAAGCGAGTTTTTCTAATAGCAGCTTATCGTCGTAACGACTGCCTGAAAAGATTCTTTTGTTTTTTACTGTGTTAAAATCAAAATCTATGCTGCATTGCATAAAAATTCTCTTTGTGTTCTTCAGTATTTCCGGGTAATCTTCGTAGGCAATTTTAAACAGATCGGGCGTAAGAAATTTTTCTTCTTGCAGGGCCAGATCATTTGGAGTGAGCTTTGTAAGCAGGGTATTTTTATCAATTGCCCTGAGGTACCGATGTGCCAGGTAATCAGTTTTTGCCGAGAATGTAACAGGGTGAAAAGCAAGCAATTTATTTTTAAACTGTTTCAGAGGCGAGGACATGAGCTTGCGTACTTCATGCGGACGTATACCAACAAACTCATGCTCTTTGAGTTTGCGCGGCAATTTGTTATGGAAGGGATAAATGCTAAGTGCATTGGTCAAAACCGGTGGACAAAGGGGTAGGGGAGACTTATTCAGATTGTGCCAGGTGAGGAACTCATTGATTTCCCTGAAGCCTCTGTTGTTTACAGCGATGATAACATACAGCAGCTGATGATCTTCATTACGGAATTCAATGCCTGCAATGGGTTGTATGCCTTGTTTTTTGCATTCACGCACAAAGTCAACCGTACCGGTCGTGTTGTTGATATCGGTAAGTGCCAGTGCATTTATTCCATACCGCACAGCTTCACCAACAAGCTGTGCGGGTGACAGAGTACCGTGCCGCAGACTGTAATAGCTGTGACAATTCAGATACATGTCTGATGGTTAATGGCCGGAAAAAGGCGAAGGATTTTCAGTGATCAGCAATCCCTTGTACTTGTTTCTCTGTAAAAGTCTGTGGGTGATGTTCACAAGCTTTTCGTACGGATACTTTTCAAATTCTTCGGGGATTCTAACTTCCGACCAGCCCTCGTTCTGCTTCGATATAAATACTTTTGCTTTCATATATATTGATTATAATATAATCAAAAATCAGATTATAATATAATACATTTTATATACAAAGTATAGAAAAAGAGGATTTTTTTGAAAAAATATATGGTGGCGACTGGAACTGTTTTGGGGTGGATGTTTATTGTATAGGATATAAAATATTTTATAAAATGGATACGATGAGCTTATTTAATATATCCAGGGCAATAATCGATGTGTTTTTTTCATATACTCTGAATATTCTCCTCCAAATTGATTTAACAACAAACTCTCTTTCGTATTTATTCTAATGATCATAACAACAACAACTGGTATTGTAATGACCAGTAAACTTATTCAGTTGTCAACACGCATTGGCCGATGACTCAGGTAAATCGTGTAACTGCCGTCGTTGTTTGTTTTTACAAATCATTCCTTAAAAATTTTAATTTTTTTACCAGGAAGTCATTGTATTCACTAAACTGGTTATTGACTCCTGCTTTTGCCATGATGGCATCGGCATCCAGTGCAAAGGGATCAAGTCCAACCGATTTGAATATTCTTTCAACACCATTGATGCTCTTGAAAAGAGATGTACGCTGTATGAAAAGAGATGTGGGTTTTGTCAAGGTCTTCTTACATTAATTGTCTGAGTTTTTGAGCAGGGTCAATGTTGCTTCTTCACGACCATTGTGCCTAATACTTTTTTTCTCTAAATATACAAAACTTTCACATTCTACTCATCCGGACTTTACTTCTCAAGCTCAGCTATAGCTAACAAAGGAACCAACTCATCATAAAAATTTGTGCCCGCACATTGATTTGAAATTTATTTTAGTATATTTGTCGTGCCCGCACACGGAATTTATAATTATTTCCTTTATTTTTAAATAAAGTGATTGAAAATCAGGAAAATAAAACTAGAATTAAGGACATTGCCGAACGAGCCAGAGTATCTGTTGGTACGGTCGACCGGGTGATACACAAGCGTGGTGAAGTGGCGGAAGAAACCAGGAAAGAAATTCTATCAATTATTGAAGAACTGGGATATACTCCCAATATTCTGGCAAAGTCACTTGCCTCAAAAAAACAATACCAGATTGCAGCATTGATACCGGAATACAAAAATGATAATCCTTACTGGGAGATGCCCAGATTTGGTATAGAAAAGGCTTACCAGGAAATTA
>CAYQDZ010000037.1:5156-17726 GCA_964416375.1 uncultured Bacteroidales bacterium | reverse complement strand
ATATCGTCCTTGGTAATCACATATCTGGAAGGTCGCAATCCATTTCGGTCAAGCGTTCCGCCAATGTATCGCCCATCACTGAATACAATGGAAGCAGGGCCATCCCAGGGTTCCATTAAAGTAGATTGGTATTCATAGTATGCCTTTAAACTTGGAGGAATAGGGTTTTTATCGTTAAATGACTCAGGGATGAGCATGCTTAGTGCTTGTGGAAGAGTTTTACCAGTCAGAACAAGAAATTCCAGTGTATTATCTAACGAGGCTGAATCACTCATTTCAGGTTCTATTATCGGGAATAACTTTTTTAAGTTATCTCCAAAGAGTTGTGTTTTTAAAATGGATTCTCTTGCTGTCATCCACATACGATTCCCCTTGACAGTATTTATCTCTCCATTGTGAGCAAGAAATCTGAATGGTTGGGCAAGGCTCCATGTTGGAAAGGTATTTGTGGAAAACCTGGAGTGAACAAGTGCAATGGCACTTTCCATGGTGGGATCCCTGAGATCAACGAAATATCGGTCTACCTGATCAGGAGCAAACATCCCCTTGTATATAAAAACTTTGGAAGATAAACTGGGAATGTAAAAAGATTCTTTGTCTTTAATTTTTGATTCTCTGATTTGTTTCTCAACCAGCTTACGTGTAATGTATAACTTCCTTTCCAGTTCATCCTGTTCGGCAAAATTTCCTGTAAAAAAAATCTGACGAACAAAAGGTTCTGATGATTTCGAGATATCACCAAGCACCGAATTATCAACTTTTACATCCATAAAATCAACAACATCCAATCCCTCAGATACAGCAATATCAATAAGAATCTGCTCACAAGCCAGTCTGCTTTTTTGATTGCGCGGTAAAAAGACCAGTCCGGAACCATATTTCCCTTCATTTGGCAGGTTCATGCCTTTGGCTTTGTAAAAAGAATGAGGGATTTGAATCAGAATGCCCGCACCATCACCCGATAAGTTATCGGCACTTTCTGCTCCCCTGTGCGTCATATTTACCAGCACCTCGATGCCTCTTTTAATAATGTCGTGAGATTTGACTCCTTTGATCTGTGTTACAAAGCAATTCCACAATTGTCGTGTTCGTTTTCCGGATTGTATAATCCTTGTGCCCTGGGAAATCCTTTTGCCATTATTCTCAAATTTACATTATCAATTGCATCATCATGAAAAAAGCCATTCGTAAAAAGAGAATGGCTTATATATCATTATTCATTAGACCATTCTCACGCAGTGTCTATTTTCTTATCCGATGAATTTTTATTATTAATGCTCTTCATGATGGGTGCTTTCGAGCTTACAAAGATAGCACATTTATCTTATTCTTTTAGAATAAGATAAATATTTTTAATATTTATTACCTGGTTTTGTATAAATATGCATACTATTATGCTCTGCCTTCCAAATTTTCATAATCAACACGGCCATATATGTTTTTATACGCAGGACGGATAATTCTTCTTGAAGGGAATGTAATCTCTTCTAGCCGGTGGGCGCACCATCCTGCTATTCTTGAAACAGCGAAAATTGGCGTATAAAGTTCTTTTGGTATATCGATACATTTGTACACAAATCCGGAGTAGAAATCTACATTAGGACAGATCACTTTGTTGGTTTCACCTCCTTTGAATGCCATAAATACTTCGGGCGTCAATTCTTCAATGTTTTGATACAATTGAAACTCATCCATTTTCCCTTTCTCTTCAGCCAGCTCCTTTGCTTTTGCTTTCAGAAGCACTGCCCGCGGATCAGAAAGAGTATATATCGCATGTCCTATTCCATAGATTTTTCCGGAACCATCGCCGGCATGTCCTCTAAGAATCTTTAGCAGATATTCTGATATTTCTTTTCTATCGTCCCAGTCTTTGACATTCTTTTTAATATCCCTCATCATCTCCATTACCTGAAGATTGGCCCCTCCATGAAGAAATCCTTTTAATGATCCAAGTGCTGCAGCTATAGCAGAATAGGTATCGGTCCCTGATGAGCTGACAACTCTTGAAGTAAAAGTAGAATTATTTCCACCTCCGTGTTCTGCATGCAATACAAGATTAAGATCAAGAATATCTGCTTCCAGTTTGCTGTAATTTTCCCCCTTAAGCATATACAGAAAATTTTCTGCCGAACTCAAAGAAGGGTCAGGGTGATGAATAATGAGTGATTTTCTCTGGTATGAATGCCTGAATCCAAAATAGGAATAGGCAGCTATTGCCGGAAATTTTGCGATCAGGTCCAATGACTGTTTCAGCACAGTCATGTGTGAATTGTCTTCAGCATAATCATCCAGTGTATACAGCACTAAAACAGAGCGGGCAAGCATATTCATGATATTCTTTCCACGCAATGAAAGAATCATATTTTTTGTGAAATATTGCGGCAAATCACGCAATCCCGTCAGATGGGATGAAAATCTTGAAAGTTCATCCGTATTGGGAAGTTTGCCGGAAAGCAGCAAAAAGAGCGTTTCATCAAAACCATGACGGTTGTCAGCCTGAAATCCTTTCACCAGATCCCCTATTTCGATCCCCCGGTAAAAAAGTCTGCCCTGTGCAGGAACAACTTCATCTCCTTTCTTTTCATATCCCACCACATCACCAATATTTGTGAGGCCTACAAGCACTCCTGAACCATCCTGATTCCTCAATCCCCGTTTCACATTGAAACGGGTAAATAATTCTTTTTCAATTTGTGAACCATCAATAGAATATTTATCCAGTTTTTCTAGTATGTTCATAATTCATTTTTTTTGTTGGGAGATATTCTAAACATATTGATTTAAATCTTTTATTATGAAGTATAAAATTTCAACATTTACGTATTAAAATCTCCCTGTATATCCATTTGGATAGTTTTAAATTATTCTCTTATTTGTCCATTTCCAAAGACAATATATTTTGCAGAGGTTAACTCGCGTAGTCCCATCGGACCCCGTACATGTAACTTCTGGTTGCTTATTCCCATTTCGGCTCCCAGACCAAATTCATTTCCATCAGTAAATCGTGTAGAAGCGTTTACAAAACAAGCTGCAGAATCCACTTCATTAAAAAATTGCATCATCCCCGGGTAACTATTGCTTACGATTGCATCGCTATGGTGAGAGCCATATTGATTGATATGGTCAATCGCTTCATCAATAGATGTAACGATCTTGATGGAGAGGATCAGGTCAAGGTATTCTGTGCTCCAGTCTTCTTCCGTGGCTGATTTAATATCCGGCAGTATATTTCTTGTTTTTTCACATCCTCTGAGTTCGACTCCTGCTTTTTCAAATTCAAGTTTCATTTTTGGCAGAAAACCTTTTGATATGTTTTGATGAACAAGTAAAGTTTCCATTGAATTGCAAACTCCCGGTCTCTGAACTTTAGCGTTAAGTGCAATGGAAATGGCCATATCCATATCAGCAAACTCATCAATGTATGTATGGCATATGCCCAAGTCATGTCTGATCACAGGTATCAGAGAATGTTCTTCAACAAAACGTATCAGCTGAAGTCCCCCCCGTGGAATTACTACATCAATATAATCACGCATTTTCAACAATTCCTTTACGGATTCCCTGTCGGTATCTTCTATCACCTCTACGGCTGATTCCGGCAGACCTGCTTTTTTAAGTCCCTGCCTGATAATGCCTGCCAGTACAATGTTGGAATGAATGGCATCAGAACCTCCCCGAAGGATGACACCATTAGCGGATTTAATGGTTAAAGCAGCAACCTCAATACAGACATTGGGACGGGATTCAAAAATTATCCCTATCACTCCAAGAGGCATGCGCATTTGTCCGACTTTTAGCCCATTCGGTAATGTATTCATGCCAAGAATCTCACCAACAGGATCTTTGAGTCCAATTACATCGTGCAGTATTTTTTTCATTTCCTCAATGCGTTTATCATTGAGTTCAAGCCTGTCAAGAAAAGCTTTCGACAAGCCTTTTTCTAAACCATTTTTCAGATCCTTTTCATTCGCTGTTCTAATAACAGAACGCTTTGCCTGAATTTCATCAGCAATCAAAGCCAATGCTTTATTCTTCTGTTCGGTAGAGAATTTTACTAACTCACGCGATGCAGCTTTTGTATTCTTTCCTTTTTGCAGGAGTTCTTTATTCATGAATATTAGTTCTTTTGCAGTACTTTATTGTTTGCAACAAAATGAGTTCCTATTTCTTTTCCCTCAAGTATATCAAAAACAATAGAGGGATTATTTCCACTGGTTATAATTGTATCTATGTTTGCTTCAACACAGATTTTTGCCGCTGCAAGTTTTGTGGCCATTCCTCCCGTGCCAAAAGATGTTCCTGCACCTGATGCTGAGCGAATAAGTTCCGGGGTTATTTTTTCTACTGTCCTGATGATTTCCGCAGAAGTTTCCTTTTTTGGATCAGCAGAATAAAGTCCGTCTATATCGCTTAACAGGATTAACAAATCTGAACAAATTAATGTTGCCACATCAGCAGACAAAGTATCATTATCACCGTATTCAATTTCATCCGTTGAGATGGTATCATTTTCATTGATGATTGGTATAACTCCCATATTGAGCAATTTTAACAGGGTGTTTTTCGCTTTATTATGTCTGTCAGGATTGGTAATAACATCTTTCGTAAGTAACACCTGAGCAACGGTTTGGTTGTATTCTTCGAAAAATTTCTGATATATTTTTATCAGTTCTGCCTGACCTATTGCAGCGAGAGCCTGCTTTTTCGCAAGATCTGTTGGCTTTTCAATCATTCCCAATCTTCCTGCGCCAACACCTATTGCTCCGGAGGAAACCAGAATTACATCAATATTTTTATTACGAACTGCACTTAAAGTATGAGCTAATTGCCCTATTCGCTGAAAGTTTAATCTCCCATTTGTGTAGGAAAGTGACGAAGTTCCGACTTTCACAACTATCCTCTTTTTATATTTGAAGTTTTCCCTCGAATTCATTTCCTCCTGATTATGAGTTTACAATTATATCATCTATGGATAACGGAAAAGACACCATACTGTTTTCAGATCCGTTTATTTCCATACAGGTTTTTTCCAATTCGTCAAAAAGCTGGGTTTCATCCATTACCAATTTTGCATTCAGATTGCCCCTGGGCTGAATCATGAATTTACTATTCTGATCCATCTTTATCAAAATCATATCTGCATTTGTAATCGTTGCAACACTTCGTGCCAAAGAGTAATTATCATCCAATTCTATATCCGTGGTGGAAACGGTATCATTTTCATTTACAATAGGAATAATGTTCATTTCTAACAGGGTGTTAAAGGTGTTCTGGGTATTCTTAACCCGGATCGTATTATCCAGAATATCACTTGTTAGAAGAACCTGGGCAACAATCTGGTTATATTGGTTGAAATAATGCTGATAAAAACGTATCAGCTCGGCCTGACCTATGGCTGCAATAGCCTGCATTTCAGTATGAGATTGCGGCTGTTTTTTTAATTTCAACTTATCAGATCCCAGGGCAATTGCTCCCGAACTCACCAAAATCAATTCTTTCCCACTATTATTTAAATTGGAAATTACCATGGCTAGTCTGTCCATTTTTTGATGATTAAATTTTCCGTCAGCATCAGAAAGTGTTGATATTTCTATTCGCACTACAATTCTATTCTGTTTCATTTTTCTGTCTGTTTCAACAACTTTTCTTCAGCTTCTTTAATCAGTTTGCCGTTAAAATTTGTATAAATACGTTCGAATTTTTGTTGGATCTGTTTATTGCACAAATTACCAATACTCCCTTCATGAGTATGTTGAATGTTCCTGTCTGGTTTGTATTGGTTGTTCTTTATTTTCTCAGCAATGAATTTGTAGGCATCACGAAATGACATTCCTTTCAATACTTCCTTATTCACCTCCTCCACGCTGAAAATCATATTGTATTTATCATCGTTTATCACATTCTTATTCACTTCCATATTCTGGATTACATAATTTGTAATATCCAGACAGCTAATCAATATCTCAAAAGATTCAAGGTATGATTTCTTTAAAATCTGAACATCACGAAAGTATCCCGAAGGGAGATTATTTGTAATCAATGTTGCTTCATTCGCAAATGCAATTACTTTGTTGCTCTTCGCCCTGATCAATTCAAAAACATCAGGATTTTTTTTGTGAGGCATAATGCTTGATCCTGTCGTGAACTCATCCGGCAACTTAACAAATCCGAAATTCTGATTCATGAACAGACAGATATCAAATGCGAGTTTTGACAGAGTAGCTGCAATAGAACTTAAGGCATAAGCAACTGTTCGTTCTGTTTTGCCCCGACCCATCTGCGCATAGATCACATTGTAATTCATGCTTTCAAAGCCTAAAAGTTCGGTTGTCAGCTGCCTGTTAATCGGAAAAGAGCTTCCATATCCAGCTGCCGACCCCAGTGGATTTTGATTTGTTATGCGAAAAGCTGCCAATAACAATTGCAGATCATCCGTAAGACTTTCTGCATAGGCTCCGAACCAAAGCCCGAAAGAAGAAGGCATTGCAGCTTGCAAATGAGTGTAACCCGGCATCAGGGTGTCTTTGTGTTTCTCGCTCAATGCAATCAGCGTGTTAAATAAACCACCTGCTGAATTGCTTATGGTTAGAAGTTTTTCCCGGGTAAACAGTTTGATGTCCAGAAGGACCTGATCATTTCGTGAACGAGCAGTATGAATTTTCTTTCCGGCATCCCCCAGCTTCCTGGTCAAAAGAAATTCTATCTGTGAATGAACATCCTCCATCCCTTCCTCTATAGCAAAGGTATTTTTTAATATGGTATTATAAATTGTTAGCAATTCACTGCGAAGAGACTCCAATTCTTCAGACGTAATTAAGCCTATGCTCTCGAGCATGATGATATGCGCTAAGGAACCAAGAACATCATATTTTGCCAATAGCAAATCCGTCTCCCGATCATCACCGACAGTGAAGTCTTCAATTTTTTTGTTTGTGTCTTTCCCTTTATGCCAAAGTTTCATTATATATGACTGGTTGAATTATACAATTGCATTTCCCTGTTTTTTTAAAATGGCATTATGAGCCATCAGGCGTATCGCATTAATTTTAATAAATCCTTCGCTGTCTTTCTGATCAAAGCCCCCTTCAATATCCATACTGGATAATTCCTTATTGTACAATGAACTTGGAGATTCACGTCCTTCAATCATAACATTCCCTTTGTATAAAGTAAGGAAAACTATTCCGTCTATTAATTCCTGGCTTTTCTTTATGGCAGCCATTAGAAAATCCATTTCAGGACTAAACCAGAATCCATTGTAAACTATTTCACTAAAAACCGGGGAAAGCATATTGCGTAAACGCATAACCTCTCTGTCCATGGCTATTCCTTCAATATCCATATGAGCTTTCATCAGAATCTCACCTGCCGGAGTTTCATACACTCCTCTTGATTTTATGCCTACAAACCTGTTTTCCACCATATCGAGAAGGCCTATTCCATTTTCTCCGCCAATAACATTGAGGTAGGTAAACAGCTCCAAAGGATTCTCTTTTTTCGTATTATCCTTCAGGTTTACTACCTTAATCGGGATCCCGTCTTTGAAATGAATTTCAAGATGAGTTTCATGATCAGGGGCATCCTGAGGAGTCACCATTTTCACCAGCATTTCTTTTTCTGCTTTGTATTTCGGATCTTCCAATATGCCTGCTTCATGACTGATGTGCATCAAATTGTCATCTTCGCTGTAGGGCTTTTTCAGGGATGCCTTAACAGGAATATTTCTTTCCTCGGCATATTTTAGCATGTCCGTTCTTCCTTTGAATTGATCAAGAAATTCCTGCATTTTCCAGGGAGCCAGTATTTTAATCTTAGGATTGAGTGCATAAAATGCCAATTCAAACCGAACCTGGTCGTTGCCTTTCCCCGTAGCTCCGTGTGAAACATATGCAGCCTTTTCCTTATGGGCTATTTCAATTTGTTTTTTCGCAATAAGAGGACGTGCCAGTGCAGTGCCCAAAAGGTACCTGCTCTCATACATTGCATTTGCTTTGATAGCAGGAAATATGTAATCGGTAACAAATTCTTCCTGTAAGTCTTCAATATAAACTTTTGAAGCTCCTATGCTTAGCGCCTTTTCTTTTACTTCATCAAAATTATCTTCCTGTCCGACATCTGCAACATAAGTAATAACTTCATAATTTTTATCAATCAGCCACTTAAGAATTACCGAGGTATCTAATCCTCCACTATAAGCTAAAACAACTCTATTATTTTTCATTTTCAAGCGAATTTTATTTAATCTAAGAAAAAAGGTTGACCGGCAATTGTGATAGTTAAGTTTTTGTCTGTGAAAAGTGTTATAAAAATTAGTGCGCGGCCAAGCTTTTATTTATGTGAGCTTTTCCTTTAATTCGGGTATAATCAGAACCAGCGCATTGATGACATCACTTTCCGATACGTTATCGTTCGGGATAATTAATATGGCGTCATCTCCCGCAATGGTCCCGGCAATTTCAAAAGGGTTCGTTTTATCAATGAGAGATGCAATACTGCTTGCATAGCCTGGTATGGTCTTTATTATTCCCAGATGATTTGCAAATTGAATCGATGTAAAGCCCTTTGCGGCATAACTTTCAGCGATATCATTGCCTGCGATATGCTGCTCGGGCAATTCATAAATGTAGCCCTTTTCAATGTTTGAGATTTTATTTACTTTTAGAAATTTCAAATCCCTGGATAATGTTGCCTGTGTATAATTTAATCCTTTGGCTTTTAAAAGCTTCAGTAATTCTTCCTGACTTGATATCTTTTTAGTAGTTATCAAGTCCTTGATTGTAAGGAGTCTTTCGGTTCTGTTCCCCATTTGAATAATTATTCAATTATCATGCAAAAATATACAATTATTCGCAATTAACAATACCGTATATTCAAAATATTTGTACTTTTGCGCGAAATAATAAATTTACATGAAAGCATCGCATGGATAAATCCATTAAAAAGATTGTGGTATTGGGTTCCGGAGCTTTGAAAATTGGTGAAGCTGGTGAATTTGATTATTCCGGATCTCAAGCGCTGAAAGCATTGCAGGAAGAAGGCATTGAAACCATATTAATAAATCCGAATATTGCAACCGTACAAACTTCAGAGGAAATTGCCAATAAAATTTATTTTCTACCCGTCACACCTTATTTTGTTGAACGAATACTTGAGAAGGAAAATCCACAGGGAATTCTTCTTGCCTTTGGAGGTCAAACAGCATTAAACTGTGGAATAGAATTGTTCAAATCAGGAGCACTTGAAAAAAACAATGTTCAGGTACTTGGAACTCCCATTCGGGCTATCATGGATACCGAAGATCGGGATCTCTTTATAAAAAAGCTGAATGAGATTCAGATTAAGACCATTCAGAGTGTAGCTGTCACTTCTGTCAAAGATGCATTGAAAGCGGCTGATAATCTTGGCTATCCTGTAATCATCAGAGCAGCCTACACACTTGGAGGACAAGGTTCCGGCTTTTGTGATAATTCTGAAGAAATGAAAAAGCTTTCAGGCAAAGCTTTTTCTTACACCAAGCAGATCCTGGTAGAAAAATCCCTGAAAGGATGGAAAGAAGTTGAATATGAAGTTGTTCGTGACAAATATGACAATTGCATTACGGTATGTAATATGGAAAACTTTGATCCCCTTGGAATTCATACCGGGGAAAGTATTGTTGTCGCCCCATCTCAGACTCTTACAAATGCAGAATACCATACACTCCGTCAGCTTGCAATACAAATAATCCGTCATATTGGAATCGTCGGCGAGTGTAATATTCAGTATGCATTGGACCCGAATTCTGAAGATTACAGGGTAATTGAAGTAAATGCCCGATTATCCCGTTCGAGTGCTTTGGCTTCAAAAGCCACCGGCTATCCTCTTGCATTTGTTGCTGCTAAGCTTGGCCTGGGTTATGGCTTGCAGGAACTAAAAAATTCCATTACAAAAACTACTTCTGCATTTTTTGAACCTGCCTTAGATTATATTGTCTGCAAAATACCTCGCTGGGACCTGAACAAATTTATCGGAGTTGAGAAACAGATTGGCAGCAGTATGAAAAGTGTCGGGGAGGTTATGGCTATTGGGCGTTGCTTTGAAGAAGTCATGCAAAAGGGATTGCGAATGATAGGCCAGGGCATGCATGGCTTTGTTGGCAACCGCGATCTTGAATTTGATGATATAGATAAGGAGTTGATGAATCCTACAGATATGAGAATATTTGCTATTGCATCAGCTTTAAAAAAAGGATATACTGTTGATCAGATATTCCATTTAACAAAAATTGACAGGTGGTTTTTGAGTAAGCTAAAAAATATTCTTGATCAGAAATTAATACTTGAAAAGTTTGACTCTTTGGATAAGCTTCCGGAAAACACACTAAGAAGAGCCAAGGAAATAGGCTTTTCTGATTTCCAGATTGCCCGCTTTATCTTTAAAAATACCAATGAGTATTCAGAATCAGATCTGCTGAAAGTCAGGGATTTCAGAATAAAGAAAGGAATTGTTCCCTGTGTAAAACAGATCGATACTCTGGCTGCCGAATATCCGGCACAAACCAATTATCTCTACCTGACATATGGAGGGAGCTACCATGATCTTGTATTCGATGACCAGGATAAGTCAATTGTCGTTCTTGGCTCGGGGGCCTACCGTATCGGAAGCAGTGTAGAATTTGACTGGTGCAGTGTAAATGCTTTGAATACAATAAATAAGACAGATTATCGCTCCGTTATGATCAATTACAATCCGGAAACAGTAAGTACAGATTATGATATGTGTGAAAGGTTGTATTTCGATGAACTATCCTTTGAAAGAGTGCTTGATATAGTTGACCTTGAACATCCTAAAGGAGTGATTATCTCAGTCGGCGGTCAAATTCCCAACAACCTGGCCATGAGGTTGCATAAGAGAAACGTGAAGATCATGGGTACATCACCTGAGAATATCGACAATGCTGAAAACAGACATAAATTCTCCAGCCTTCTTGACCGGCTAAAAATCGATCAGCCACGATGGAAAGAATTGACAGATATGGATGATATCTATAAATTCGTTGATGATGTAGGGTTTCCTGTGCTTATCCGGCCTTCCTACGTTCTATCCGGGGCTGCAATGAATATTGTCTCAAATAGAGATGAATTGGAGCATTTTCTTAATCTTGCAGCCAGGGTTTCTAAACAATACCCTGTTGTTGTATCGGAATTTATTCAACAAGCCAAAGAAATTGAGATCGATGCGGTTGCCAGGGATGGAGAATTGTTTGCTTATGCCATTAGCGAACACGTGGAATTTGCAGGAGTGCATTCAGGTGATGCTACGATGGTTTTTCCCGCACAAAAAGTTTATTTTGAAACCCTGCGAAGAATAAAAAAAATAAGCCGGCAAATTGCACAAGCCTTGCAGATTAGCGGCCCTTTCAATATGCAATTTCTGGCCAAAGACAATGACATCAAAGTGATTGAATGTAATTTGCGGGCCTCACGAAGTTTCCCTTTTGTTTCAAAAGTTTCAAAAATCAATTTTATTGACCTTGCTACCCGCGTCATGCTGGGAAAAAAAGTGAAAAAACCAAGTTCAAATATTTTTGATCTGGATTATATTGGCGTGAAAGCTCCCCAATTCTCTTTTTCACGTCTTACCAAAGCAGATCCGGTACTGGGGGTTGATATGTCATCAACAGGTGAAGTGGGCTGTATAGGTGATGATTTTTATGAGGCTATTTTAAAAGCTATGTTATCGGTAGGCTACAGAATACCGGAAAAGAATATCTTGTTATCAACCGGGCCTACAAGATCCAAAGTAGAGCTTCTGAATAGCTGCAAGCTGCTGGCAGATAAAGGATACAATCTGTTCGCTACACGTGGTACGGCACAATTTCTGGAAATGAATGGCCTTGAATGTAACATGCTTGCCTGGCCCGATGAGGATATTAAACCCAACACCATGGATTATCTGAGCAAGGGATTCATTGATCTGGTGATTAACATCCCTAAAGATTTAAGCTCAACAGAGCTTAGTAATGACTACAGTATCCGAAGAGGAGCCGTTGATTTTAACATTCCTCTTATCACCAATGCACGACTGGCAAGCGCCTTCCTTACAGGCGTCTGCAAGCTAGATTACAAAGACATAAAGGTGAAAAGCTGGGATGAATATAAGATCGACAACCTGGGATGATTTGAAAACGATTTGAACCTTTGTTTCAAAATATTTAATTCATTTTATAGAAATCTGTAAATATATATGTTATACTATGTCATTTAAATGGTTAGATATAGCAAAAGAAATACAATCACTGCCCCAGGCCGGGCTTGAATACAGCCAAAATCAATACGATATTGAACGTTACCATCAACTTCGTGAATTAAGTATCAAAATAATGCATGAGTATACCGGGACGCCCATACAGCAAATTCGTGATTTATTTGCCACAGAAAAAGGGTACCAGACACCAAAAGTTGATGTCAGAGGGGTTGTTTTTCGTGCAGGAAAAATACTCATGGTCCGGGAAAACCTGGATGGCAAATGGACATTACCCGGTGGTTGGGCCGATGTTGGGTACAGTCCGTTTGAAATCGCAGCCAAAGA
>CAYQDZ010000037.1:0-5056 GCA_964416375.1 uncultured Bacteroidales bacterium | reverse complement strand
ATACCGTATGCGATTGAATATCAAATCCATTCGATGAATTAAGAAAAAGGCAAATCGATGAAATAAATGTATCATGCCGGTTGCTAGGTTATTAGGTTATTAGGTTATTGGGTTATTGGGCTTTAAAAATTTATTTTTATGGAGGTTTAGAATTTTAGTACTTATTATAAAGTATTTACTTTATAAAATCTTTCAATTTCCAATATCCAATGTCGAAAATCCAGGTTAACTGACATTCATTTGTAATTTGAAATTGGGAGTTGGAAATTGGTTTTCCCCGGGCTGAAGCCCGGGGTTATTGATATCATACTCCTTCGGAGTTTTTTTAATAGTAAGATTCTTGAATTTTTAATCTTACATCTCAGTGCTCATATCTATTTGACATACAACTTAATATATCGTTAAACTAAAGTTTTAATGGCAGTATAATTGTATTGTCTGATTATTAATAATTACTGCAATCGTATTGAAACTTAATATGCTCCTGGCTTCTACGAATACATATTCTTGCCTTTTCCTGAGTAAGAAGATTTGATTCTTACATTCGAGAAGTTTATTGCTTTAAAATCATAAATAATCATAATACAACAATAAACAATTCAGCTTTTGCATTGTACTATTAGTATCTTTGTTGATATTGTATTCTATGAATTTATAACATGATCATGCGCCGTTTTAAGATATTCTCAGGGAAACTTATCTTTCTGCTTTTTCTTTTTCTCTCGCAGACAATCATTGCCCAGGATCCTCTTCTCACCATCCTCAAAGAAGAATTGGACAGGGAATTGTCTGAGCTTGGCAGACAAAAAGATCCACCCTATTATATCGATTACCGGATAGATGAAGTTGAATCTTTTTCCCTGCGTACATCTTTTGGCAGCCTGGTAGAAAATAACCAGTACAAAGGTCGCCTGCTTACAACAACAGTCAGGGTTGGAGACTACAGCTTTGATAACACACATGAACTTACAGGGGAATTTTCCAACCCTCGTCTTAATACACCTTACAGCTCAGCTTTACCTGTTGAAAATGAACCGGTTGCAATCAAACAAGTCATTTGGCGAGCTACCGATCAGGCATACAAAAATGCACTGAGTGCATATACCGGATTAAAAAACCGCAATACAGTTACTGAAACGGAAGGTGTTCTCCCTGATTTTTCTTCTGAGGCGTCGAATTATTATTATGAACCTCCATTGCAGGAAAATGAACCCGAATTTGACAAAAATGAATGGATTGGAAAATTAAGAAAATACTCGACGCTCTTCCATGATGATTCATTGGTTTTTCATTGCGAAGCATCTTTTCAATTGGTGAAAAGCAGAAAATATTTCATTTCATCAGAAAACAGTCAAATTGTTCAAAATCAGACCTATGCCCGATTGCACTTTATGGCGACTATAAAGCATGATAACGGAAATGTATTTCCGTTGAATAAAACCTATACTGCTTTCACACCTGAAAAACTTCCCGGACATCAAATGATCTTAGAGGATATCCGCACTATATATGCTGATCTTCAAAAATTGAAAACTTCTCCCATGGCAGAGCCTTATGCAGGACCCGCCATATTGTCTCCGGAAGCTGCAGGGGTCTTTTTCCATGAAATATTCGGGCACCGGATTGAAGGTCATCGTCTGGAAAAAATAACGGATGGACAGACTTTTAAAGATAAGATAGACAACAAGGTTCTTCCTGAAAGTTTCCAGGTGACTTCTGATCCAACTTTATTTCAATTTAAGGATCAGGACTTGATAGGTGCTTATAAGTACGATGATCAGGGAATAGAGGCAAAAAAAGTTTCCGTTGTTGAAAATGGAATATTGAAAAATTTCCTTATGTCGCGCCGGCCAACAGAAGAGTTTGCAAACTCTTCAGGCCACGGAAGGGCACAAGCTGGTTATGCCCCGGTTTCACGCCAGTCTAATTTAATTATCGAAAGCAGTAATGCGTATAGCGAAAGTGAGCTTAGAAAGCAATTGGTGCGGGAATGTAAAAAACAAGATAAAAAATATGGATACTATTTCAAGGAAGTTATAGGAGGACTGACTATCACCGACCGCTTCAATACAAATGTATTCAATATCAAACCTGTTGAAGTTTACCGGATCTATATCGACGGACGGCCTGACGAGCTGGTATCAGGAGTTGAGCTTATCGGTACTCCTCTTACCATGTTCTCTAATATCGTATCGGCGGGAGATGAGCTAAAGGTGTTCACAGGATTTTGCGGGGCAGAATCGGGTCAGGTTCCTGTTACAGCCATTGCCCCTGCTCTGTTCGTCAGAAAAATTGAAACACAAAAAATTCCTGAATTCGACAGCAAACTTCCCCTGCTCCCCAGTCCATAAAACAAGAAAATGAATGTACCTGTTATGAATTTATCAAAAATAAAATATTCGCTCCTGTTACAAAGCTTTACTCTTTTGTTGTGGGTATCCACAACCCTCGCAGGTTCCGGCCAATCTTTTTCCGATAGTGTAATTTTCAGTGCCATGAGGGATGAACTAAAACGAAATATCGAACAGCTCGCAGATGACCATTACGAAAAACCCTTTTTTATAGCTTATACAATTGCTGATGTTCAGAATGTACTGGTCAATGCAACTCTTGGAGCACTCAATACCTCCGGGACAAGAGCCTATAAGGATTGGCAGGTAAGAGTAATGGTAGGTGATTACGATATAAACGATGAGAATTTTGATTACGATGAGCCACAGGAAACAGTTTACCGGGCGAGCATTGACATGCCTGTTGATGATGATTACGACGGAATCAGAAGATCGTTATGGCTTACAACAAACAATGTATACCATTCTGCTGCTCAAACTTACAAAAGCAAAATGGATCTGATTGATCACAAACAACTTAAGGAGTCTGACCTTCAGATTTCTGATTTTAGTAAGGCTCCTTTGGTGAATATGAAATTCCCATCTCCTGATATAGCAGTTGACAAAGAGCAAATTGAGGATTACACAAAAGAGTTGTCATCCATCTTCAAACAATATCCCGAGATCTATTACTCCGATGTTACCTGCAATATTTTTCAGTCAACGGTATATTTCGTAAACAGTGAAGGAACAGAAGTAAAATTTCCATACAATGTATCTTCATTAATTGTTCAGGCGGGAACCATGTCTGACGACAGTGAAAGAATTCAGCGGAAAATCGTTTACGCATTTAATACCCCCGATGAACTGCCCCGGATGCAGAATGTGTCGGATGATGTGAAGATCATGGTGGATAACCTGCTGCTTCTCCGACAAGCTGATCGCTTGAGAGAAGATTATACAGGGCCCGTTCTGTTTCTTCATGAAGCCGTTGCAAGAACTTTTGAAAATGTCCTGTTCTCAGGACTTGACCAATTGATAGCCAACCGGGAATCATTGCAGAGCAGCAGCCAGATGAATCTTTATTATGACAAAAGCAACAATACCCTGGAATCAAGAATTGATCAACTGATACTTTCAAAAGACCTTACCATAACGGCTGAGTCACGCCAAAGTAAATACAATGGCATTCCGTTGCTTGGAAGCTTTAAAGTGGATGCCGAGGGTGTTGTGCCGCCCGAAAAACTTGTGCTGGTAGAAGACGGGATTCTCAAAACCCTGCTTAATGGACGGACTCCGTCAAGAAATGTTTCCGTGTCAAACGGACACATGCGATTCGATTACGGATTTGGGGGACTTGTGAAACAGGTGGGCCCGGGAGTTATTAAAATTACAAGTTCCACTCCCAGCTCTGAAAAGGAATTGAAAGCTAAGCTGATTCAAAAAGCCAAAGACGAGGGATTGGATTATGGCATCATTGTAAGATCACTGGAAGGTTCTTCTCCGATAAAACCAGTAAACATCTATCGAATCTCAACAGAAACCGGAGAAGAAGAAATTGTACGATCGGCAAGAATTAACCCCCCATCACTGAATACCTTAAAAAGACATCTGGGGGTTTCAGGCAATTTGCTGGTTCATAATACCATTTTGCCAGGTTCTCAGGGCAGAAACGCGTCGCCCTTCCCCACAGGAATGCCTGTAAGTTTTATTGTTCCCGATGCTCTGTTTCTTGAGGATATCGTGCTTGAATCTATACGTAACCCATTAACCAGCATGTTACCGGTAATTGAAAATCCCGTGGGATTAGAAAATTCCAATACCGTTACCGGTAAAGAAGAATAAGAAATTTTCATGCAATACAATATACTATACAGAAGATATTCAACGTTGAGTGTAAATAGAAACAAACCATATTATGATATCAAATGTAATTGCCGTTATTTTCGATTTCAATGGTACCCTGTTTGACGATACCGAATTTCATAACCGGGCATGGCAGAATTTTGCCCAAAAACATGGAAAAGCATTTTCTGCAGAGGAATTGGAATACCAGGTGCATGGATTTACCAACAAAGAAATCCTCGAATACCTTTTTCACAAGGAACTAACCCCCGAAGAAAGAAATTCATTGTCAGAAGAAAAGGAAGAAATTTATCGAAACATTTGCCATCAGAATCCCGATAAATGTGTCCTGGCATCGGGTGCCGAAGAGTATCTTAATCGTTTGAAAAGATGGGACGTCGCACGTAACATTGCTACGGCTTCCTATCTGAAAAATGTTGAAATGTACTTTAAAATGTTTGCCTTGAATCGTTGGTTTGAACAGGATAAAATCATTTATGATTCAGGAGCTTTTCATGGCAAACCCTATCCTGATATGTTCCTTGCAGCAGCAGAAAAAATTCATATCCCCATTCAGCAATGCCTGATTATTGAAGATTCTCTGGGTGGTGTTCAGGCAGCACAAAGAGCCGGAGCAGCGCAAATTATTGCCTTTAACAGTGACAACAATCCGGGCAAGTTCTCCCAGTTCGATTTTGTTGATCAGATCGTAACCGATTTCAGGCAGGTGGATATGTTTACCGCAAAAAAAAGAACCCAACTCCAGGTGAATTCATCAACCTGATGTTCATATACTTTTCTGAAAATTAACCTGGTTTACTGGTTGCTTGTTGCTGGTTTGCCTGCCAATTGATATCATTTACCGATTTTTATCCTATGTT
>CAYQDZ010000036.1:15691-18053 GCA_964416375.1 uncultured Bacteroidales bacterium | reverse complement strand
ATATGTTCAGAAGAAACAAACCTTATAAAATACACTCCTTCTGATAATCCGCTAAGATTAATTGTCTGTTCCTGGCTGAGCAATTCCAGTGACCTTACAACCTTGCCTGTATAGTTAAATACTTCAATTCTTGCTTCTGCAATATCATCGGCAGATTTGATCCTGATCTCATCTTTTGCAGGATTAGGATAAATGGTAAAATCAAATTCTGCTTCCGTAAGTTCAATGAAGCTTGGAGTAATATACTGGAATCGGAAAGGATAGGAATACATCAGGGTATCATGTAAACTTGTTTTCAGTCTGTAATAATAATAGGTATCGAAATTCAGATCTTCCAGAACAAAACTATCGGCTCCGGGAGCCAGTTTTGCAAGTGTTTCAAAATAAAAACCATCATCTGTTTTCCATTCTATATCAATGCTGTCATTCTCTGTGGTCCTGTTTGTCCACGAAAGTATTGCTTTGTTGTCTTGAATATTCTCATACCCGAGTAATGTCGGGGATTTCTTGCAGGTATAGATCAAAATGTCTTTTATTTCATTCCACTCCCGCGTATCTCTCTGGTATATGCGGAAATCTCCTCCGTCATCCCAGGCAGAAAAGGCAAATCCGTGATTCAGTGCCTGCTCTGTAACCGTTGCATAATGGAGCATGCGCGAATTGTAATCACAAAATATTATGGCACCAAATTCACCCAAAAGTACAGGTACATTGTTGCTCTCCGACCAGGTTTGTACACTGTTGTGCCTGCTTATTACAGAGGGTATACCGGAAGCGGTGAATGAACCTGTTCCCTCAAGTCCGAATGGATAGGGGTCATAAGAATGAAAATACCCCATTATATAATCATCATCAGGTATATCTGCCCTTACCAGTTCCTCGGCATTCGACCAGCGATCACCAGAGAACAATACAATACGTGTCGGATTTGTTTTTCGTATGATGGAGAGAACTCTGGCATTGAGTTCATTCACATTTTCCAATGTAAGAGGCTGCGGTTCATTTATTATTTCGAACAGCAAGCTATCCGATTTGTCCTGAAAGCGTACCGCTATCTGACTCCAGATGCTGTCGAACCGGGCTTTATTTTCCTCACTGTAATTGTACTTTATCCAGCTATCGTGATGTGCATTCAAAATGATGTACAGTCCCCTGCTTAATCCCCAGTCAACTATTTGTTCCACACGATCCATCCAGTCAGAGTTAACGGTATATGGCGGGCTTGATGAAGCATGTCCGTTCCAGGTAACCGGAATTCTTACGTTGGTAAATCCTGCTTCCTTATAATCATCAAAAAAAAATTCCTGCACAGGCCCGTTGTTCCAGCTTCCTTCCTCCGGAGGGTCAAGGGTATTTCCAATATTTATTCCCCTCCCCATTTGTACAATGGCTTCTGCAGGTGCTATTTGTCCATGCATGTTTGTGGTCAAAGCCATGCAAAAAAAGCAGGCAATCAGGAACGATATGGAAAGGTATTTCATGTGAATTCATGTTTTATTGTGCATCAAAGATAAAATATCAATTTGATACAATAAAATCAGGCGGTATGTTAAGCGCGAAAATAAAACGTAAAAAATCATGTGCTACGCAACCATTTTATTAAAAATAGCGTCTTTACAAAAGAAAACAACCGTATTTAATTTTTACATTTTCTGTGCCGTTAAAAGTTTGGCATTTATTTTGATGATGTTGTAGTGCGTGAGACCTAAATCTTTTCATCATGAAGAACTTGGACAATGAATTTATAGTTGATTCAAAGAATTCAGTTCCCGTTAAGAATACGTTTTTCAAAATTCATTTATACAAAAATTCTTTTCGTGGATTCTGGTATGATACATACGATAGGAGCTATGGGATTAAATTAAGCTTTAGCGATAAAAATACCAGCATGTTAAACCTGTATGCACAGGATGCAAGAGGAAAAATGACAGTGTTTGAATATGAAATCAAATCAAATGCAATTCACATTGATCAGATTAGTTATGACAAAGTGATTATTTCCACTTCAAAATACGATACAGTGTTAACAGAACCTAAGGGTGCTGTACTGAAAATACCTCCGTACATTGAGTTTACACTGCAATTGTTATCTCATAATTCGGTATACATTCAATTTACCGATTACTCTATGTATTCTCCGCCAATAAAAAATCTAAAGCGTGGATTGGTATTGGCAAGAGAACATTAATTTTAATTATGAATTAGTAATTAAAAATTAAGAATGAAGAACCGCAGTGAAGCGGAGATCGGCGAAGCCAATCTAGCCAAAGCAATTGATGAATCGATGAACTGATGAAATGAAATTGGTTATTGGGTTATTAGGTGGTTAGGTTATTGGGGAGAAGAGTAGTTGATTAGTTGG
>CAYQDZ010000036.1:0-15591 GCA_964416375.1 uncultured Bacteroidales bacterium | reverse complement strand
GGTGCTGGGTGCTTGCAACTATCAACTAGCAACTAGTAACTTGCATTAAAACTACCTTGTAGAGGTTAGACTGTTTATTTAGTGGGTCAGTTCCAGATACCATTGATTTTTGTACCACAATGGGAGCATTTCCCATTTGCAATCTCGTATTTTAGAATCGTGTATCCTTTGCGTTCAACAACCACTTCATGGCAGTTCGGGCAAATCGTGTTCTCCATTCCTTTGCCGGGGACATTTCCAACATAGACATATTTGCAGCCTTCCTTCATAGCGATATCCCTTGCCTTTATAAGTGTATGCAAAGGTGTTTCGGGAAGCTGTGTGAGCTTATAAGTAGGGTGAAACCGGCTAAAGTGCAGTGGATACTCAGCAAAGCCATTTGAAACCAGCCATGCACACATACGCTTTATCATATCAAAATCATCGGTCCATGAAGGGATAATAAGGTTGGTAATTTCAATCCAGACATTATTCTCTTTCAGAGTGATCAGGGTGTCCAGTACAGGCTGTAATTTTCCGGCAGTTAGTTTGAGATAGAGATCATTATCAAAACCTTTCAGGTCAATATTGGCGGCATCAAGGTAAGGGGCAAGCTTTTTCAGAGGTTTTTCATTGATGTATCCGTTGGAGACCATCACATTTTTAATGTTATTCTGGTGTGCAAGCACAGAGGTATCAAACATGTACTCGTAAAATGAAATAGGCTCTGAGTAGGTGTAGGCTATCGACTGACAATTGTTTTTCTTGCATGAATCAACAACTTTATCCGGCATAAGGTCATAATTCCTTGTCTTTTTCGGGCTGGTCTGTGAGATCTCCCAGTTCTGGCAATTCAGGCATACAAAATTGCACCCTGCCGTGGCAATAGAGTATGCTTTGGATTTTGGATAGAAGTGTAATAATGGTTTCTTTTCAATAGGATCGATATGTACTGCACACGGATTACCATAGGCAATAGAATATAGCTTCCCGTTATGGTTTACCCGATTTCTGCAATCGCTTATCTCTCCGGGTCTTAAGGTACATTCGTTAGGGCAGATACCACATTTAACACCCCTGGGAGTGATGGTATAGAACATTGATTCTTTACTCCATTTCCACAAACTGTCCCCGCTGTATGCTTTGCCGTTGTTCGCCAGAAACGGACACAACAAACCACCTGTACAAAGTATACTTTGCTTAATAAACTCTCTTTTTCCTATATTCTTCATCCTTGTTGAACGGTTAAAGAAAAACCACGGATTTTCACGACTTAAAGTTAGAGCTTTACCTGATGATTTGCCATCTGTTCTAAGAAAAATAACAGCTGATTATAAAAAATTGCTATGATGAAATGAACATTCTTTTTCTGATAAGATAATAAAGTGCAGCCAGTAAATTCAAAGCAGCAAGCAAATAACATGAAGATCTGATGCCCATAAGCGGCACCAGAAGGATTGTGGTGGCAATGATACCAAGCGATGAACCCAGAAGATCGGCAGCATAAACAACCGGGGCAGATTTAGCAGGATCTGTGGTATGCAGGCTTGAGGCAACGACATATAAGTAGCCAACAAGTACCGATGGAATGAATGTGATCAGAACAAAAACCGGCCATAATACAAAAGGATTTGCCTTATGATCAAAGAGCTTGAGAAGAAAAGGAAGGATGATCAGGAATAGCATCAGGCACAACTGAATTAGGGGAAAATGCACTTTTGCCGTCTTCAAACGGTAGCCAAGCAAAGAGCCTGTTGCCAGACCACCCATAAAAATTGCCACGATCAATCCTAAGGCAGAATATACATATCCATAAATAATCTGAAAAGAAAAGATCAGCAAAATCTCAATCGACGCACCGGAGATCCCTGCCGTATACATTCCTGTTGATTCAGGTTTCATAAAGAACAATGGCAAAAGAAGCAGAAAGAGAGGGAAATAGATTACTCCCTTGTTTTTCGCATAAAATTGCGATACAAACCTCATGGTGTCGAAGAACACGGGCAAGGGATGGTTGTTTGTATTAACCGCCTGGATCTTTGAAAGGTTCTGCGAAATCAGTTTGCTTCTGCTCAATATAGAGGCATCATCTATATAATCGGAGTTGACATAAATGTTTTCAATAGGACGTAAAGAATACAAGGATGAAATTGAAAGAGACAGGGGTGAATCGGAAGCCAAAAGATAATCTTTCTCTCCGGGAAGGATCTCAACAGTCAGAAAATGTTGCTTTAGGGTATTGATTAATACAGCCAGTTTATTTGCCTGGGTTTCGCTTACATAATTACCCGTTGAAGAAACTCCGTACAATACTACTGCCTCAGGTTTAAGCTGTTCTTTTAATTCAGCCAGGAATTCGGTGGTATAGTACCTGTTGATCTGAAGACTTGAGGGATCGGGGATGGCCATAATCACTGCATCATATTTTGTTTCTGTATTGGATATAAATCTCTTTCCATCGCCATACACAATATGAACTCTTGAATCTTCAGGCAGAAGCTTATATTTTAAACCCAAAGCAATGAGTTTTGGATTCAACTCAATGCAATCTACGGATTCAACAGAAGGATATTTTAGCACTTCATCAGCCATACCTGATATTCCTCCGGAAAACAGCAGTACATGTTCAGGTTGCTCGCACTGCAGGAGTGCATAATGAACATATTCTTCACGAAGAACATAGTTCCCTGAAGAGAAGATCAATGATCCGTTACTGAAAAAATTGTATTCATCGCCATTTTCAGTTACAGTTATGTTACCATAAAAAGTTTCTTTACTCTCTAAAATAGTCTGGTTGAGAAAAAGTGAAGATTTGATCTTATTTTCCAGGGGAGAAGAAAACAGCACAAAGAGAACTGCTGCTGCAATCGTTAACAGCATAAGATTGATTTTTCTTCTGTACAATATATACAATACCAGGCATAGAATAAAAAGGAGGATAACAAAGGATTGAAGGATAGTCAGCCAGTTGATAAACAGAAAAGATACGACAATTCCACCCACAATGCTTCCTGTTGTTTCCAGGGCATACACCCTGATAAATCCTTTATTTTCTGACTTCTGATAACATATAAACAACGAGAACAGAAAACCTGATAGCAGGCAGATGGGAGCGAGCAGTAGCAGGCAAAGAAGAAGAAAAGACAGAGGGCTGACCAGCATTCCCGGAGGGAAGATTGCATTTTTTGACAGATTCAGAATAACGATGAGGAGAGGGGGAAGGATACAGATCAAAACAAGGACATTCCTTATCAGCAGATGAAGGCTTTTTTCTGAAGTATTGTAATTTCTTCCAAGATAAGCACCTGCTCCGGTCAACAACATCCATATACCGAGGGTCCACCCCATCATAAACTCATTCCCCTGGAATACAGTAGTGATTTCACGTATAAGCAGAATCTGGACAATGGTTGATACAAAACCTGATAGGAAAACGAGCATTCTTATATCGCGGTTTTCTGTTTCAGGAAAACCAGCCTTTTCTGATTCCCTTTTTCGATTTACTGGTTTTCTTTTGAAGAGATTCAGATAATAAGAAAAATTCCAAATGAGATGAAATGTTGCAACAAAACTCAGAGCTATGCCAACATCAACATGCCATGTAAGGAGCGTATCCAGTGCTTTCCATTCCAGCTTGTAATTGATCTGGATTACCAGCAATAGTCCGATAACAGCCGTTACAAGGAAAGTAACCAGAAGGATAACATTCCAGAGTTTTCTGTGAGACGATTTCGACCATACATCAAGCCTTACCAAAACATGGCTAAACAGGTAAAGCAGAATGGTAAGGATTCCTATAGGCAAAAAGAGGTAAGGTGTTTGCATGACTACAATTTATCCTTGTATTCCATTTCGTTGAATACCAGGGCTTCGTATGCATACAATTCCGCTGTTTTCCATCCTTCCCAGTCAAGATGAGCTTTGTCTTGTGAACAATGACCGAGAAATTCTTCTTTTGACCATCCTGTTTCTGTTGCTACCTGGGGAAGAAAAGTGCCTGAACGAGTTCCTTTCCGGATGTAAATTCCATGTTTGCCCAATACAATATCCTCCGGTCCTGACACTTTTTTCAAAGGCGTAAGGACAGAGATTTCTATTTCCAGATTTTGGACTTCCTTAGCACTTACAGCTGCAAACCTCGGATCCTGTGTAGCTGCAGCAATGGCCATATCCTGTACAGTCTTGTATAAAGCTTCGTCGGGCATAAAATTTCCTATACACCCTCGCAAACGATTGTTTGATTTTAAGGTAACAAATACACCTGCCGATACGGCCAGGTTTTCGGAATACTTTTCTTTTGCAGACACAGGAATATCTCCCCTGGTGACATAGGTGTAAATGCTTTGTCTTGCAATTTTTAAAAGTGCAATCTTATCATCATCAGTCAATCTGAATTCTGTGGCGGATAATTTCGAATCGCTGTTAACAACACATATGGCATGATAGCCAACAACTTTTTCTTTATTGCCATAGTCAGAATCTCCCGAATTCCGGTAGATGATCTTTTGGTATTCAACATCTGAACGCTTCTCGGTAATGTGCATGAGAGTAAGAACTGATGTCCAGCCGCACAGAGCGGTAACCAGATTGTTTGTATTTGCATTTTCAACCTGCCTCTTCGTTTTCATAAAATCATTGCAGGAGTTTGTGAGAATAGCCTCAGCCATTTTTGTGTCAGACACTTTTGCATCATCATAGCCCGGATAATGTGAGAAATCTGTACTGATAACAAAGAGGTTGTCTTCATGAAAATACGGTTCCAGCGACGAGGCAAGTTTACGGCAGTTTTCTTCCGATTGCCCGCCAATGATAATGGGGACAATGGTAAAATCATTTTTGAGCCAGTATTTGAGAAAAGGAAGCTGTACTTCCAGGCTATGCTCCGTGGCATGAGGCCTGGGATCGTCTGATATAAATTTATTATGATCAACCAGCCATTGTGCAAGTGTATCAACAACCACCTTTCCCAGGGGTGTCAGGAAATCACCCTGACAATAAATGGATGCTCCGTTAAAAGACATGGTGTGACTGGAACCGATCAAAAAAATATGTTTGAATGTTCTGTCCCGGTCAATTTGTTTGAAACCGGCAGCTGCAACACGACCTGAAAAAACATAACCGGCATGAGGAACTATGATAGCAAGAGGATTGCTTTTTGCAGGTTCCATGCAAGGTTCAGAAAATAAATCATTTAGCATGTTCAGTAATTCATCCGGATTCTTAGGGTAAAATCTTCCTGCAGCAGCAGGATAACGGTCTGTTTTTACAAATGCCTGATGTTTGGTCTGGGCATCGCAGGAATGGGCCAATACAATAAACAATAGGGTGTAAAATACAGAACGTATCTTCATTAGGCCTGGTATTGATTTGTTTTATAAAAGTACCGAAAAATGCATCAAAAATCAAGGTTGTAAGCAATGCCGACATTAAACACCAGTTGAGTATTTTGCTCATAGAAAGAGGTTGAACCGGCAGGAATTACAAGAAAGGTGGTGAAATTGAATAGAAAATGTCCGGCACTATAATAAACAGGAAGTATTATGTTAACCGAAGTGATACCATAGGATGGTCCGAATATGGATTGATCACGTTCATCGATAAAATCATAATAACTTTCTTTGGTTTCTTCCAAACCATAAGTTTCAATATGGAGTTCCGTTACGAATTGAGTTAATGGATACTCTTTACTTACCCAAGAAAGAAACTGCTCACTGTTCCATAAATCATAGATCAGTTTGTTGTAATAATTTTTATCACTCAGGCTAAGATCAATTTCCAGTTGAATGCTCAGCAGGGATTTTTTCAAAAGAATATCGTCGAAGTAAAATCCGAGTGCATTTTGCCACGACAGGTAGAACATGTTTTTGTTTCCAAAGAGCAGGCTTGAACTTAGCCCGCCAAAATATGCCCCTTTATTGTAATAAAAATTCAGCTGGGCAATATCTGAAAAGGCTGATAGTAATGGGCTGGCGATATTATTGTATTCCATATGCGAGTAGGATGGATATATGGTAAAATATTCGTTTGGCATGAAAGAATACCCGGCCATGAAATCAATTTCTGTTGAGGTTTTGCTGAAGCTTGTATCGGCATTTTCTGTAAAGACGGATTGCAGGGAAATATCAAAATTGTGTTTTGAGAAAAAACCAATTCCACCGGAATAATTGGGTTGTTTAACAGTTTCGCTAACAACACCAAAAGTGTTTGTCTGGTTGGAGTAATCAAAAGTAAAGAAAAGAGAATTATAATCCGGTGAATAAGCTGCATTCGTGGCCACATTATCCGGCTTTTGTCCGGAACTCCTCAAACCAATAGAGATCATCAATAGTATCAGGGTGTTTTTCACTATATTTCCTATCATTCTTTCCATGTCAAAAAGAAGTTAATAACTTCATTATACATAAATGGCTAAAATATCTGAAATATACTATTATTCAGTTAGATTAGTTTAATTAGAATATCAGACTCATGTAAAGTTTAACCTGGCTTATTTTTCATACGATAACGGAATGTAAAGACAATTATGATTTTTAACAAACTCAAATACAAAATCAGTTTATTTGTTTACAGTTTGTGTTTTTTTGTTTCCGGAATAGTGATTGGGCAGATAGAGTATCCCGGTTATCCTGTCGGACTGAATCATGCCAATAAATCCCTGATCAGTTTTATTGAACTTCCCTCTGCTGAAAAGCTATACAATCAATCTGTTGAAAACATGAAAAAAGAGGAAAGTTTATACAAAAAAGATGTTTTTGCTGCTGCTGTGGAGGTGAATGTATCACCGGATGAACAGGGAAACTGGCATACCACGGATAACAACTCCATGATCTGGCAACTTGGTATTACTGCTGAAGGAGCCAGTTCACTCAATCTGATATTTGAGAATTTTTACCTGGAACAGGGTTTCAGACTGTTTGTATATTCACCGGATTTGAAAGAGCTATATGGAGCTTTTACTTTCAGGAACAATAGAAAAAGCAGGGTCTTTGCAATTTCTCCTGTGGTAAACGACAGTCTGATCATAGAACTTCAGGTTGAGAAGGGGCTTAATGATTTCGGAACACTTCGCTTGTCAAAAGTGGGTGTGGGTTTTCCCGGAGAAAATGTATTTAAGAGTACTGAAGATGAGTACTATGGTTGGTCCGCCAATTGTCATGTGGATGTGAACTGCGATTTGTCTGAACGCATACAAAGACAAAAATATTCCGTTTGCCGGTATATTTATGGTGGTGTTAACCGTTGCACAGGAACATTGATGAACAATACCGATGAAGACGGCAGACCTTTGATTCTGACCGCTGGACATTGTATACTAAATGATCGGGATGCAGAATCAGCTGTATACTTTTTCGATTATGAAAGTCCCTATTGCGACGGACCCGATGGCAAAATAAAATCAATATCGGGAAGTAGTTTGCTTAGCAGGGGAGGGGATTGGCTGGATTATTCCCTGGTGGAGATGTCTGAAATGCCTCCCGCAGATTATTATCCTTTGTATGCAGGATGGGACACCAGGGATACAGATTTTGACAGTTTGTATATTATTCATCATCCCGAGGGAGATGTTAAGAAAATAGCAACATACAACGATTCGCTTCAGAAAAGCACATTTTCACCTTTCGATTATGAAACACACTGGTTAATAACCAAATATGATATCGGTACAACGGAAGCAGGATCATCCGGAGCAGCACTTTTTAGTTCGGAGAACAGGGTGATTGGCACCTTAACAGGTGGGGATGATGCCTGTACTGAATACATATACGATCATTATCAGATGTTGGCTCATTGCTGGGCCGATTACTCCTATGAAGATGAACAACTGAAAGCATGGCTCGATCCCTCTGGTTCGGGAGCCATTACCATTGGCAATTATGCTCCGGTTGATCCTTTGTATGCTGTAAGTGAAAAATTATCAAATTCAGGAACAGAAGAGAACGATACCAATCTTCATTGCAGTTTGGGATGGGGTTATATTACGGGTCATAACCATTTGTTCCATACTGAATATGCTGAACATTTTACCATGAACGGTACCAAGTATGTGTATGCTCTGAACATGAAGATCTCAAAATTGGATTTTGCACAGCCCGATTCAAAGATTAAAATTAAAGTCTGGAAAGATCCTGGCTTTCCGGATGATTTAATCTATGAAAAGGAGGTGTATTATTCTGAGATGATGAGGGATCAGGAAAACTTTATCAGACTTGATACTTTACTGTATGTAAATGAGAGTTTTTATATCGGGTATGAGATCAGTTACAACAATTTTGCTGATACATTTGCTTTGTATACGACAATTCCAGAAACCGGTGCAGATGAAAATACAGCTTTCTATAGAAGTGCAGGACAATGGTTACCACTTACAGACGGAGCACAAGCCTATTCTGCCTCTTTGTCGATTTGGCCCGTTGTAATGAATTATTATCCACCTGACATACTTAATCCTGAAGAATTTCCGGTGCATGAAGTAACCCTGTACCCTAATCCAACGTACGGGAATTTACAGGTTCTTTTCAAATCAGCACCTTCCGATGATGTTAACCTGAAAGTCTATGATGTATCAGGAAGGCTTGTCCTGGAAGTTACGAAACAATCTCCCGAACCCAATTTCATATTGAATACAGGTAATCTGAATCAGGGCATTTATCTCCTAAAGATTACACATAGTGAAAAAGATTCCACGATAAAATTTGTTAAACTTTGATTGCAATAGTATTGTGTAAAAACAGCTATTTGTTGTAATTTAATTAAAAGAAAAAAATATCTTGATTATGCATTATTTGGTTTCTGCGTGTTTTCGTTTCATCATTATTGGCTTTTTTATTCTTTTGGCATCTCACCTTAATGCTCAGCAAAGGTCATTAAAAATTATTGGAACGGTTGAAAATAATATGAATCCCATACCCAGCGCTAAGGCAACTCTTTATAAAGAAGGGAAAAGCGTGGATATTATCTTTACCAAGTCAAATGGTGAATTTGTTTTTGATCTTGAAATTGGTTACGAATATCTGATCGAAGTTCAAAAATCAGGTTTGCTGACAAAACGTATTGCTTTCAATACGGAGCTGCCTGATCAGGTTGAGGGGAAGTGGACCATGGAATTTGCCATGTCACTGTTTGAGGGGTGTGAGGGTGTAAATACTTCTGCTTTGAACGATCCGGTTGACAGGATCAAATATTCAATCAACAAAAGTGATTTCATCTCGGATGCTGCATACGTTCAGAAAATACGTGGGAGAATAGAAGATCTGCTCATGGCTATTGATAATTGTAATGCCGACAAATTTCAGGATTTAGTAGAGGAGGCAGATGCTTTAAACAAAGCCAGGGAGCTTGAAAAAGCAAGAGAGAAATACCAGGAGGCTTTGAACGTAAATCCGGATGACAGGTATGCGCAAAAGCAGGTTGAAAACATTAACAAACAGATTGGAGTGGACCGGAAAAATCAACAAAAATATGACAGTGCATTAAGCGAAGCGGAAAGATTGTATGCTGAAAAACAATACGAAGCTGCGCGTGAGAAGTACAATGAAGCATCACAGGCTATGCCACTGAACAGCTACCCAAAGGAAAAAATTTCAGAAATAGATCGCCTGATGCAGGAGAAAAATAAGGCAGAGCAGGCTAAACAGAGTACAGAGAGCAAATATAACAACCTGATAGCACAGGGAAATGCCGCTTATACAGCGAAAAATTTTGTGGCAGCAAAATCTTATTATGAGCAGGCACTGCAAATAAAACCGGGTGCTTCATTTCCTCAGCAAAGAGTGACTGAACTCGGTCCTGCCATTGAGAAGCAAAAACAGTTAACCCTAAGCAAAGCAGCCGGCGATAAGTCATACAAGGAAGCTCTGGCCATGGGACAAAGTGCCATGCAGTCAAAGAATTATGATGTTGCCAAGCAGCATTACAACAGGGCGCTGACTTTAAAACCCGAAGAGAGCTACCCGCAACAGATGATCAAAGAAATTGACAGGTTAATTGCCGATCAGCAAATGACGCAGTTGAAAGCCAGGAAGGCAGATGCTCAGGATCAGATTGATGAAGCACTCGATGAGGGAGATGCAATGTACAAAAACAAAAATTATGAAGGAGCTGCAAATGCTTACCAGAAAGCTTTGCAATTGAATCCGAAGGATTCTTATGCTCAACAGCGATATAACAAGGCAAAAAGCATGGTTACTGCTGCTGATGCAGACAAACAGAAAGCTCTGGCACATAAGGAAAAGATCATTGAAGCTGATGCACTGGTTGCTGCGGCTTCGTATCAGCAGGCAATAGCTGTTTATCAGCAGGCACTGCTGGCTAAACCCGGTGATGCCGGTCTGCAAGCCAAGCTTGCCAATGCCGAGCAACAGCTTGCAACACAACAACAGAAACAAGCCAGTACGCAGGCAAAGAAAAAAGAATACGATCAGTTGCTGGCACAGGGAAATAACTACTTTTCTTCAACACAATATGCCAATGCAAAACAATCTTTTGAGAAAGCACTGGCCATTTTTCCTGCCCAGGCATATCCGAGGAATAAAATACAGGAGATCGATGCAATTTTGACAAAGAATCAAAAGGAACAGCAATATAAAGGTATCGTTGTGAAAGCTGATAATCTGATGAAATTAAAAGAATATCCTGATGCGAAAAGCTTATATCAGCAAGCCCTGGCAATAAAGACGGGCGATTCATACGCTCAGCTGAAAATTACCGAGATTGATGGTCTTCTGGGTGAAAGAAAAAAACTTGCGGCCGAACAAAAAGCAAAACAAGAGCAATACAATAAAACAATACAGGATGCTGATAATCGCTTTAAGTCATTGAAATATACTGAAGCCAAAACGGCCTACCAACAGGCTCTTGGACTTAAACCATCAGAGGCCTATCCGAAAACTCAAATCACAAAAATAGAGGCACGGATAGCTGCAAAAACTCGTCTTGCCGACGAACAGAAAGCGAAAGAATTCAAATACGATGAAGCCATATCGCTGGCAGACAGATTGTATGGTCAAAACAAACTTGGAGAGGCAAAAACCCAGTATGAAAGAGCCCTTTCTTTTAAGTCCGATGAAACGTATCCAACAGGTCAGCTTGTAAAAATAAATAGTAAGCTTGCTCAGATAGAAAAAACAAAACAGGAGAAAGCTGCCTTTGAACAGAGGTATAAAACAGCCATTGCTGCGGCTGATATAGCCTATGATAAAAGGGATTATCAATCGGCCAAATCGGGGTATATGCAGGCACTGAACATGAAGCCTTCAGAAACATATCCCCGGCAACGTTTGAATAAAATAGCTGAATTTGAACGCATAATGGCGCAAAAAGAAGCTGCCCGGAATGCTGCGATAGCTTCAGCTGCAAGTTCTGCAGCAGCAACACCAAAACCGTCAAAACTGACTGAGCTTATTTTTGTGAACAATAGTGAAAAAGACAAGTATTTAAACAAATTGAAAAAAGAATATCCACCGGGTGTAACCTTGGAAATCTATAAGGAAAAGACCAAAACCACAGAACGATTTGTGGTATACAGGGGCGATGAGATCAGAGAATTCCGGAAAGTAAAATTCAATTGGGGAGGGGTGGAGTATTCTTTGAACGGGAAGCCAATAACTTTGCAGTATTTTAATACACAGGTTAAAGCGCGTGATGGAGAATATTTTAAAGAAATTAACCTTTGATTGTATCTGATAATTTATAATTTAGTTACCTAAACCAAATACCGGAACTATGAGCAATATAAAAAAAGCAGTTTCTTACTTGTTGATAGGATTGGTACTCATCTTTACCATAATAGCGATACTCGGAATCTGGGATATTATTGATTTGGAACAGGTGATGATCAAAGTGTTGTATTCCCTGTTGATAGTATTTGCAGCTTCAGCAGTTATCCTTTTTATTTTTTCAGTACTTATCAAGGATGATGCCCCAAAATAGAGCATGTAATCCTTAATCGTTTGTGAACACTTTATCTTTCGCAATGTGAAAGAAATAGGTATCGAGTTCAGAAGTGGTTACATTCTTGTGAAGAATTGATTTATCGGAATCCAGAAGAAAAATACTTGGGATAATGGATACATTATAAGTATTCGTAATCTTAGTTTCCTGACCTGTTTGATAGGTGTTAATCCACCATTCAGGTATTTTCCTGGCAAGGTAAGCTCTCCAGATGTCCTGATCTTCTCCGGTAAAGACCGTGAGCACTTGCAAATTCATGTATTTGTATTTCGAGGCTAAGGAGACAAGCTCCTGAAGAATACGTTTGCAATGATTGCACTCGTAATCCCAGAAGAATACAATAGTATATTCTGACTGGATGCCATACAAACTGATAAGCTTATCTTCTTTGTCAGGAAGATTGATTTCCGGCGCTTTATGCCCAAGAGATGTCGGCCATAATTGATCGAAGTCATTTCGTAATATGGTGGTCTGATCATCATTTATCCATCCGGTTTCTCCTTGTAAATAATAGTTTTTGATCAAATACAGATAGGCATATTCATCTATGGGCCTGTGTTTGTATTGCCCAAATCTTTTAAAGAGGGTTTCAGCAATGAATTTATTTACTTCATCATGATTTGTTTTGTGAAAAAACATATCAATAGCCGTAGCCTGCGATTCGGGTTCAGCTTTTACAAACAATTCAAAGTAAGCCTTCATTTTTTCATCCAATACCGGAGTAAAAACCAGTCGTTGATCATTCCAGTCAATAGGATCCAGGTAATGATCTTTATAGTAATGCAATTTCGTATACAAGCTTGAAGTATCAGCAACAGAGGCATCATCCTGTTTTGTAAGATTGGGAATGGATACAGGCAATTGTGATTTTACATAGTTACCAAGAAAAGTCCCTTTATAATATTCTGCAAAATACTTTTTTACTGATTTTAAACTATCCATATAGTGCCTGGTTTTTTCTTTTAAATCCCTTTGTAATTCATTGTCTTCAGTGATTGAAGTTTTCTGTTTCAGGGAATCAATGCATTTCAGGATTTTAGCCATCGATGCATTATAGCTTTCAAAAGCTTCGGATATGGAATCTCCCCGAATTGAGCAAGTGTAACTATTGTTTTCGGGAACAATCCTTATGGAGTACTCTCTATTCTCATTCACCATAAATTCATAGATGGCTAAATCGGGGAAGATCAGCAGATAAATTCCTTCATGACAAGGTCCTGAATAGCTTAGCTTGTCTGAAGATCTGAGGGTAACGCTATCCTGCAGAAATATCTTGCTTCCGTGATAATAGGCAAGCTTGATCGTAAGTGCCTTATCAACGTCAGAACGAAAGAGAAGCCTGAAATTATCATGGGTATCCGCAAATGTATTACTATTGTAAAGAATTGAAAATGTGAATATGATTAGAAGCCATTTCTTCATCATGTTGTGGTTTATGAAAATATCAATTCAATTCACAATATTATTAAAAGTTTTACGTTTTATTTTGCAAATCTTTTGATACCCTAAAATACATGCTTTCAGTACTTGTACCTGTTTATAATTTTGATATACGCGACCTGGTGAAAACCTTAAGCAATCAGGCTGATAAATCAAAAATACCGTTCGAAATAATAGTCATTGACGATGCTTCTGAAATAAAATTCAGGAGAATCAATAAAGGAATTGCAAGCTACAAAGGTGTAATTTATAGTGAAGAGCCTGAGAATATCGGAAGGTCAAAAATAAGAAACAAACTCGCGGAGTTAGCCAAATTCGAAAACTTGTTGTTTCTGGATTGTGACTCAGCGGTCATATCAGATAATTTCATTATAAACTATATTCATAATGCTGATAAAGCTCCTGTAATTTATGGCGGGACAATTTATCATTCACAGGATAATCTTCAACCCAATTTAATGTTGCATTGGCTGCATGGAGTAAAGCGGGAACAGACATTAGCTATAGAAAGGAATAGCCAGCCAAACAGGTCTTTCAAGACCAATAACTTTTTTATAAAAAAGGAAATCCTGAAAAAGGTATTCTTTAATGAAAATATCAAAGGTTATGGCCACGAGGATACATTGTTTGGTTATGAATTAGATAAAAAGGATATTTTGATTTACCATATTGATAATCCGGTTGTTCATTTGGGTTTGGAATCCAGCGAGGAATTTTTAAGAAAAACACGTGAAGGCATAAAGAACCTCAAAAGAATTATGAAGATTAATGGCAATGAAAAACGACTGGTAAAAGACGTCACGTTGCTTTCTTATTACAAGAAAATTAAGAATTTTGGATTGGAGGGATTCATCCGATACATTTATTCCAAAATAGAATACCGGTTAAGGAAAAATCTATTGAGCAAGAATCCAAATCTTTTTTTCTTTGATCTTTACAAATTGGGCTACCTGTGTTCTCTGAACAGTGATATGAAATAGCTCCGGGCGTAGCCAGGGGTTTAGCAGTTGAGTGAAAAGAGAAGTTGATGAGTTGATGAGTTGAGGAGTTGAGAAGATGAGAAGGTGAGAAGATGATGAGTTGAGAAGTTGAGGGGTTTAGTTGTTGAGTAAACAGGTTATTAGGTTTTTGAGTTATTAGGGTGAAAAGATGAGTTGGGGAGGTGGGAAGTTTAGAGTTTGGAGTTGAGAAGTTGATGAGTTGAGAAGTTGATAAGGTGAGAAATCGGGAGTAAGAAGAATTAATAATGAAAAATTAAGAATGAATAATGGAAGAAGTCTCAAGTTGCTAGTTGCTAGTTGCTTATTTAGTTAATGCTAAACTTCATGAAGTTAATCTCAAAGGTTCAAGAATATTTATGTCGAACTGTTCAGGAGATGATTTAAAGGGATCATATTTTTCAAAAGTTGACATTGCCGTTATAAATATTACTGAGTCTAAATCAATTTATAATGTGAAAGGGTTATCTAAAAAAGTTGAAAAGGAACTATATCTTCACTTGTTTGAAAAACCTACGAAGAATTAAATAAATCAGTGATGCGACAAAATGTTAGTTGCCAATTATTCATTAGAGTTACCATCACCTTTAACCTGGCCACACTCTATGTTTAACTAACAAATTGTCGCAGATTGAATAATGTAAGATCATTTTAGTTCTTTAACGCACTGAGAATAAGATATTTCAACCATATCCTGGATATATTGCAACAGATGCAATACATATGAATATAAAGCCTAAAAAAAACTGGAACTACGACAAAATATAAGTTCGAAGGGATTTGATGCGACAAATATAGAAACACTATCGACATTTTGATAATTCAAACTAATATCTTGTCGCATTTTGCCTAATAACGACTTTTTTGACCTGTTTTATAGCAGGAAAACCCGGTTTAACTAACATCTTGTCGCAGTTTAATTAAAAAAGGTGCTTCTAGGGATATTGTAACTAACATTCTGTCGCAGACAAACTAACATCTTGTCGCAGAGTATTTTTGAACTATTAAATGGTCTTTATTGTCTTTAAATCTGTCTTAGTTTAAAATAACAAATTGGCTTAGTAAACTAACAAACAGGCTTTTGAAACTAACAATTAGTCGCATCTTATCGCCAAAACACCAATGTTTTCAATGAATACAGAAGCTTATTATATTCAATCGTACTATTAGTTCTACTTTGACAAGTTAAAATTGTTAATAAAACCCTTGAAAATATTGAATTTCC
>CAYQDZ010000035.1:0-18333 GCA_964416375.1 uncultured Bacteroidales bacterium | reverse complement strand
TGTCTATCCAATACAATTTATCAAAGATAAGATACCCTGACAGGGTACCCCCACCCTGTCAGGGTATCTCTCAATTTATGAAGGAATAAAAAAACTACCCCTACAGGAGAGATAGTTTAATATTTTGCAAAAAAGAATTTATCAAAAAGTTATTGTTGTTCACTAATCATTCAGCTTGTAACAGACTACGCTGTTAGCAAAAAATGTTGGGATAATCACCAACTTTTTATCGGCTATGTATCCAAAATCAGCTGTTTTTGACTTTTCAGTTGAAGAAGTGTCGAGCAAAAGCTCCTTCGCCTCATCCTTTTTCATAATATACACTGTTCCGGGCCAGTCTGAAAATAGAATCACTCCTTCACCTATTATTGCCAGTCCATCAACACCTCCGGTATTCAGCATATAATCTTTCACTTCTCCACTCTCCAAATAATATTTTACTACTTTGTCTCCGGTCCCAATCAAAAGTTTCTTATCCGATGCTACAATGCCATTTACGCCGGGAAAATCTTTCGACTGAATTACAAGGCTTACTTTTCCGTTTTCCAGTTTATGAATACTCCCGGTTCTTGAATCCGTGAAATAGATCACTCCGGATTGATGCGCTGCAACATCATTTAAAAAGACAGCTCCTTCTACAGGCCAGGAATTTATTTTTTTGCCCGTAGATAATTCAATCTCGGTAAGATGATCAACTTCCGTGACATACAATTTATCTTTATAAATAGCCATTCCCTTCGGGGAATTTAAACCTGTAGCCCATTTCAGGTTCTTTATTTCTCCATTCATGTTGAGTATTGAAATAAAACCTAAGCCTGTTTTAGCTGAAGATTTATCGGTTCCTATATTAGAAACATAAAGGATACCTTCCTCTGGCACAGGAAGTACGCTTTCAGGAACATTCAGACCTGTTGTTTCCCACTTTTTTTCCAGTTTTTCCGACTGAAATGTTTGAGCTGTCAGATTTACAGTCAGAAATAAAACAAAAAAATAAAAAACTAGTTTTTTCATAGTTGTTTCTTTCGTTAAATAATTTCAAAAGTGAAACCATGTATGATGGATAAAGTTCAGAAATTCAGCACAAAATCTCACTATCCCATAGCGAATTATTTGCTTGGGTAAATGAACAATCTGTTTGCCTTTTACCATGTGGATTTTGTCCTGTTTTAAAAAGTTGATTTAGCAAAAATGTAGTATCTTTGCCACTCGTTTTGCGGATGTGGCGTAATTGGTAGCCGCGCTAGACTTAGGATCTAGTGCCTTCGGGCGTGGGGGTTCGAGTCCCTTCATCCGCACATAGCCGCTGATACTTTCGCATGTCGTTTGTGTTGGCGGTTTTTATACTAAAACAAAGATCAGCTACCCCAGAAAATAAACAAGAAATGAATATTAATAAAGAAAACATCGATGATCTGAATGCTGTGTTAAGTATTAACCTGGCTAAAAAAGATTATGAAGAAAGAGTAAAAAAAGTGCTTGAAGACTACCGAAAAAAAGCAAAAATTGATGGATTCAGGCCAGGTAAAGTTCCCTTCGGACTCATCAATAAAATGTATCGTAAACCTGTATTGGTTGAAGAAGTAAACAAACTGGTTTCAGAATCCATCTCTAAATACCTGGTGGAAGCAAAACTGAATATTCTTGGAGAGCCTTTGCCCCATAAAGGAGAGCTAAAAACTATTGACTGGGACAATGATACCGATTTTGAATTTAAGTTCGATTTGGGTATAGCTCCGGAAATTGATGTTACGATTTCATCAAAAGACAAGATCCCTTTTTATACCATCAAAACTGATGATAAATTGATTGACCGGTATGTAGAAAATTATGCTCAGCGGTTTGGAGAATTGGTAAGTATTGATGCCATGAATGATAAGGCAATGATTAAGGTTGAAATTAAAGAATTGACCTTGGAGGGAAAGCCTGTTGATCATGGAATTCATGTTGAAGAAGCAACACTTTCTGTAGAACTGATTAAAGATGATCGAATCAAAAAAACTGTTCTTTCATCCAAAAAGAACGATGTGCTTACTATGGATTTGAAAAAAGCCTACCCGAACGATACGGAACTTGCAGGAATCCTTAAAATTGATAAAAGCAGGATAGCAGAACTTTCCCGGAATTTTGAAATCTCAATTAAAGAAATTTCCATCTTTAGAAATGCCGAAATAAATCCAGCCTTATTCGATAAAGCTTTTGGAGAGGGAAATGTAAAATCCGAAAAAGAATTCAGAGAAAAAATAACGGAAGAAGCCAAAAAGGGCTTGGTAAAGGATAGTGAATACAGATTCAGTATAGACACAAAAGAAATTCTTCTAAAAAAATTCAGGAGCTCTTTACCAAATGACTTTCTGAAGCGATGGTTGCTGCTCATCAATGATGGAAAATTCAATATGGAACAAATTGAAAAAGAGTACGATCATTTCGAAGAAGATCTTAAGTGGCAATTGATAAAAGATAAAATTACGGAAGACAATAAGCTGGAAATTTCTGAAGAAGATATGAAACAAGCTGCAAAAGAGGTTGCACAAATGCAGTTTGCTCAATATGGCATGGCCAATGTTCCCGATGAGCATCTGGAAGAATTTTCAAAACGAATACTAAACAGCAATGAAGATAGAAACAAATTAAAAACCAAAGTCGTAGAAGATACTGTAGTTAACTTTGCAAAAAGTACGGCAAAGGTTGAAAACAAAGAGATCAGCTCAGAAAAATTCAACAAATTGTTTGAAAAATAGTATTACCTTTACCATAGTATAAATCACGGGCACATGGACGAATCGAAGGACTTTAAGAAATACGCAATAAAACACAGAGGAATTAGCAGCATGACTTTGGAAAAAATCACCTCTGTTCATAATAGCTGGATATCTCCTACCATCATTGAAGAGAGGCAGATGAATGTAGCATCGATGGATGTGTTTTCACGCCTGATGATGGACAGGATCATTTTCCTTGGAATGCCTATTGATGACTATGTTGCTAATGTAATTCAGGCTCAGTTGCTTTACCTTGATTCCACTGATCCCGGAAAAGACATTCAGATTTATTTCAATTCGCCCGGAGGCTCAGTGCATGCAGGCCTTGGAATTTATGATACGATGCAATACATATCATCAGATATTGCCACAATTTGTACCGGAATGTCAGCATCTATGGCTGCCGTACTGCTTTGTTCAGGTCAAAAAGGAAAACGATCAGCATTGAAGCATTCAAGGGTAATGATTCATCAACCTATGGGTGGAGCGCAGGGACAAGCAGCTGATATTGAAATTACCGCCAGAGAAATACTGAAACTGAGAAGTGAGTTATATAAAATTATTGCTGATCATAGTGGCAACGACTTTAAAAAAGTTGAGAAAGACTCGGATCGTGATTACTGGATGACAGCTAAAGAAGCCCTCGATTACGGCATGGTCGATGAAGTTCTTGAACACACAATAAAAAAATAAAATCATTCATTATGGACAGGTGTTCATTCTGCGGTAGAGAAAAAAGTGATACAAATCTCCTGATTGCAGGTATTTCAGGACATATATGCGACAATTGCATCGAACAGGCTTTTGAAATTGTGCAGGAAGAATTAAAAAAGAAAGGCGACTTCGATATCAATTCCATTCAGCTTATCAAACCATCAGAAATAAAAAAATCACTTGACCTTTATGTCATTGGCCAGGATCAGGCAAAAAAATACCTGGCGGTAGCTGTTTATAATCATTACAAACGTCTTATGCATTATCACAGAAAAGATGATGATGTTGAAATTGAAAAATCCAATATTATTCTTGTAGGAGAAACAGGAACAGGCAAAACGCTTTTGGCCCGTACAATTGCAAAATTGTTAAACGTGCCTTTTACCATTGTCGATGCAACCGTCCTCACCGAAGCAGGTTACGTTGGAGAAGATATTGAGAGTATTCTTACAAGATTACTTCAGGTAGCTGATTATAATGTGGAAGCAGCTGAAAAAGGTATTGTATTTATCGATGAAATTGATAAAATTGCCCGGAAATCGGATAACCCCTCCATTACACGTGATGTATCCGGCGAAGGCGTTCAGCAGGGATTGCTGAAACTTCTCGAAGGATCAGTAATTAATGTCCCACCGCAAGGTGGAAGGAAACATCCCGATCAGAAAATGATCCCTGTTGATACAAAAAATATTCTGTTTATCTGTGGTGGTGCTTTTGATGGCATTGAAAAGAAAATAGGACAAAGATTAAATACTCGTGTGGTTGGTTATAGCGCTTCAAAAAAAGTAGATGAAATTGACAGGACCAATTTGTTGCAATACATTGCCCCGCAGGATTTGAAAGCCTTTGGTATGATTCCTGAAATTGTAGGCCGTCTGCCGGTACTTACTTATTTGCATCCGCTCGACAGAAATGCTTTGCGACAAATTCTTACCGAACCAAAAAACTCTATTATCAAGCAATATATCAAATTGCTCGAAATGGATGACATCAAACTTGCCTTCAAGGATAATGTCCTGGATTATGTTGTAGACAAAGCCATAGAGTTTCAATTGGGAGCACGTGGATTACGGTCTATATGCGAAGCCATTATGATCGATGCCATGTTTGAGCTTCCTTCCAAAGGAAACAAGACTGATATGACCATAACAAAAAAATACGCAACTGAAAAACTTGAAAAACAAGACATTAAGCGTTTAAAGGTTGCATAGCACTTGCATAAGTGAAAAATAATAACATAACTTTGTATCCAAATTAAATAGATGAAACACATATTTCTTACAACTTGGTGGTGGTGGCTCCGATTTCATATGAAAACGTGAGGTAAAACCCCTATTGTAAAAAATAAACAGATACAAGAAGCGGCTTATCGGACTCACGATAAGCCGCTTTTGATTTTTATAACATGGATCAATAAAACAATATGCATACCTATAAAATTACTTTAACAACAGAAAAGATACTGTCCGATATGGTTACTCCGGTTAGCATATTTTTACAGGCTCGTAAAAAATACAAAAACTCGTTTTTGCTGGAAAGCTCTGATTATCATGGACATGAAAACTCATATTCTTTTATTTGCCTTGATCCTGTCGCAACATTTCAGGTAAATCATGGAGTTGTAATGGAAGAATACCCCGATGGCAAAAAACAAGAGACCATCATACAGAATCCAAAAGAATTTCGTGATAAATTCGATCGGTTTATACGTGCTTTTCACATTGAGGAGGGTGATAAAGCCTTAGTAAACGGTGTTTTTGGCTATTCCACCTATGATGCTGTGCAATACTTCGAAACCATTCAACTTAAGAATACATGTAAAGAAGAGTATAAAATCCCTGAATTCAGGTACAATTTCTTCAGGTACATTATCGCCATCAATCATTTTAAAAATGAACTCACCATCCTCGAAAACCTCTTTCCCGGAGAACACAGCAAAATTGATAAAATCAAAGCACTTATTTTCAATCAGAATGTTACTGAACCTGCGAAATTTCAGGCATTAAACAATGAGCAATCAAATATAACGGATAAAGAGTACATGCACATGGTCAGCAATGGTAAAAAACATTGCTTCCGGGGAGATGTCTTTCAGATCGTACTTTCAAGACAGTTTTCACAAAAATTCACAGGCGATGATTTCAATGTTTACAGGGCCTTACGCTCTGTAAATCCTTCTCCCTATTTGTTTTACTTCGACTACGGTGACTACAGAATTTTTGGTTCCTCACCAGAGGCTCAACTAAAAATAGAAAATGGGAGAGCAATAATTAACCCGATTGCTGGCACCTTTAAACGCACCGGAGACGATAAAAAAGACAATGAACTGGCAAAAAAACTTTGTGCAGATCCGAAAGAAAATGCAGAACACGTGATGCTGGTAGATCTTGCACGAAACGATCTTAGCAGGCACAGCAATCACGTTAAAGTCGAAAGTTACCGCGAAGTGCAGTTTTATTCTCATGTGATTCACCTCGTGTCAAAAGTGTCAGGAAAGCTTATAGACCCTTCAAAGGTGGTCGATATGATGATGTCCACCTTCCCTGCAGGAACTCTTTCCGGAGCACCAAAATACAAAGCAATGGAACTTATTGACAAATACGAAAACCAAAGCAGGAGCTATTATGGTGGTGCCATAGGATTTATTGATCTGCAATTCAACCTAAATCAGGCCATCATGATTCGTACTTTCTTAAGCAAAAACGATAAACTCTATTATCAGGCCGGGGCAGGAATAGTATCGGAGTCGGATGAAAAAAACGAATTAATGGAGGTGAATAATAAGCTCGGGGCATTAAAAAAAGCTATTGACCTTGCAAAAAATCTATCATTATGAGCAAAATTCTGGTAATTGATAATTATGACTCATTCACATACAACCTGGTGCATTACATAGGTAATCTTACCGACGATCCATTGGATGTTTTCAGGAATGACCAAATAGAACTTGATGCTGTGCAGGAATACGATAAAATCCTGTTATCTCCAGGCCCCGGGATACCTGTTGAAGCTGGTATTTGTCTGGATCTGATAAAAAAATATTCCCCTGCAAAAAGTATCCTTGGAGTTTGTCTGGGTCACCAGGCTATTGCAGAAGCATTTGGAGGTAAATTGATCAATCTGGACAAAGTGTATCATGGCGTATCAACATCCATCGATATTGTTACTCCTGAAGATCCTTTGTACAAAGGTATTCCGGAAAAATTTCAGGTAGGAAGATATCATTCCTGGGTAGTTTCAGAGGAAGGTTTACCAGATTGTTTTAAAATCAACAGTCTGGATGAACAGGGAATCATTATGGGAATCAGTCATAAAGAATTCAATGTAAAAGGAGTTCAGTACCATCCTGAATCGGTACTTACCGAACATGGATTGAAAATAATAGAAAACTGGTTGAAGAATTAATGGTGATTAATAATTCAAGCTTTGTGCAACTTTGTGTTAGCTCTGTGAAACTCTGTGCAATAGTCTTCTTAAGTTATGCCACAAAGGTGCACAAAGATTCACCAAGACTTTTAAGACGCCTGCAAATATGAAGTAATGTAAAACAAAAATAATTTGCCATACGAAAATATAGTGTGAAAAGACATTAGAATGATAAATATTCAATAATCCAACACATATGAAAGAAATCCTAACCCACCTGTTTGATAAGAATACTTTAACCAAACAAGAAGCCAAAGATGTTATGTTACAGATCGGACAGGGCAAATATTCCGATCCGGAGATCGCCTCCTTTATAACCGTATTTCTCATGCGGAAAATCCATCCTGATGAGTTGTCGGGTTTTCGTGAGGCATTCCTTGATTTATGTGTTCCGGTAAATCTTTCCAATTTTAACACCATTGATGTTTGCGGAACAGGAGGAGATGAAAAAAACACCTTTAACATTTCAACTCTTAGTGCATTTGTTCTGGCAGGTGCAAATGTAAAGGTGGTAAAACATGGCAATTATGGAGTATCTTCTTCCTGTGGTTCTTCAAATATTCTTGAATCTCTTGGCTATACCTTTTCAAATGACAACAATAAGATCAGAAAAGAGATAGAAGAAGCAAACATCTGCTACCTGCATGCCCCAATCTTTCATCCGTCAATGAAGTATGTCGTGCCTGTGCGAAAAAGTCTGAAATTAAAAACATTCTTCAATCTGCTTGGTCCAATGGTTAATCCTGCCAAGCCCCAAAATCAGATTGTCGGAGTTTACAGCGAAGAAGCTCTTGAATTGTATCACCGTGTTTTCTTAGCCGCCGGTATTCATAGTATAATTCTTTACAGCCTTGACGGTTATGATGAAATTTCATTAACAGGAAATTTTCAGGCTATATCGCAAAATGAAGACAAGATATACACTCCTGAATCCATCGGTTTACAAAATGTTAAGCCTGAAGAACTTTTTGGAGGCAATACAGTGGAGGAAGCTACAAAGTTGTTCGTTGATATTCTTGAAGGAAAAGGCACATCTGCACAAAATGCGGTTGTCATTGCAAATTCAGGATTCGCATTGAAATGCTATTTCCCGGATAAATCCATTCAGGAATGCATTTCCACTGCCAAGGAATCGCTGGAAAGTAAAAATGCCCTGAATGCAATGAAAAAACTAATTGTCCTGCAATAACTATTTGTTAAACTGAAATCATATTATGTCTATTTTAAGCACGATAGTCGAACATAAAAAGATGGAAATAGAAAGCAGCAAAGAGTTGATCTCTGTTTCTCAATTGGAAAAAATGGCATATTTTGATCGAGATACCTACAAGTTAACTGATAGCCTGACCTCTTCAGGTAAAACAGGAATCATAGCCGAATTTAAACGCAAATCCCCATCGAAAGGGATCATCAACGATACATCAAAAGTGGCAGATGTAACTTCGGGCTATGCAAACCATGGAGCATCTGCTTTATCTATACTTACCGATTCTGTTTTTTTTGGTGGTTCTGTCGATGATTTGAAGAAAGTACGCAAATTACATACCATACCAATACTCAGGAAAGAGTTTATTGTAGATGAATACCAGGTTTATGAGACAAAAGCTATTGGCGCAGATGCCATTCTTTTAATTGCTTCAATATTAGATAAAAATCAGGCAACATCTCTTGCAAAGAAAGCTCACGATCTGGGATTGGAGGTATTAATGGAAATCCATGAAGAAGAAGAGTTGAAAATCTTAAATGAAGACCTGGATGTTGTTGGTATAAACAATCGAAATCTAAAAACATTTAAGGTAGATATTCATCATTCTATTAAGCTTGGGAAGAAAATATCCGATGAGTTTGTTAAAATATCTGAAAGTGGTATTTCCTCGGCCAGTGATGTAATAAACCTTAAAAATCATGGTTTCTCAGGTTTTCTTATTGGCGAAAATTTTATGAAAACTTATGATCCCGTGAACTCTTTTGCCAATTTTGCACAAGCAATTCGTAATGCACAAGGAAAATGAAAGATTCAAGTTTGAAAATAAAGGTTTGTGGGATGCGTGATACTGAGAATATTCGTCTTCTTACCGAATTGAATCCCGAATATATCGGATTTATTCTCTACCCGGATTCAAAGCGGTATCTGGGTGATGATTATACATTGGATGTTGATATCCCTGATTCCATTCAGAGGGTTGGGGTCTTTGTCAATGCATTGATCCCTGATATTTTTAATTGGATAAACAGATTAAATCTTCATCTGGTACAGCTTCACGGAACCGAATCACCGGAATATTGTATGGAATTACATAAAATGGGTATACATATTATCAAAGCCTTTGGCTTAGATGACAATTTCGATTTTTCAATCCTCAAATCCTACTCATCTTGTTGTGAGTTTTTCCTGTTCGACACAAAAACAAATCATCATGGCGGCTCAGGTAAACAATTCGACTGGAATGTTCTCAAAAACTATTCGTATGATATCCCTGTGTTTTTAAGCGGAGGTATCGGACCTGATGATGATGAAACCATTCATTGCTACAAGAATAGTATTCCTATCTACGGGGTCGATCTCAACAGCCGGTTCGAAATCAATCCCGGATTAAAAAATATTGTAAGCTTAAAAAGTTTTATGAAAAAAATAAGATCAAATTAATACGACTTCCATGAAATACAAGGTAGATGAAAAAGGATTTTATGGCGAATTTGGTGGCGCATTCATCCCGGAGGCCATGTTTCCTAACATTGAGGAATTAAGAACGAATTATTTGCAAATCATTGGAAGTTCTTCTTTCAAGAAGGAATTTACCAAACTTCTGAGAGATTATGCAGGACGCCCGTCGCCATTGTATTATTCAAAAAGACTTTCAGAACATTATGGCACTAAGATATACCTGAAAAGAGAAGATTTGAATCATACCGGATCTCATAAAATAAACAATACGATCGGACAGATCCTTATTGCAAAAAGGCTCGGAAAATCCAGGATCATTGCCGAAACCGGAGCCGGGCAACATGGTGTTGCCACTGCTACCGTTTGTGCCCTTATGGGAATTCCATGCGTTGTGTATATGGGAGCACTTGATGTCGCAAGACAGGCACCTAATGTTTTGCGCATGAAAATGCTTGGTGCAGAGGTCATTCCCGTTGAAAGCGGAAACAAAACCCTGAAAGATGCTACCAACGGTGCAATGCGCGACTGGATTAATAATCCATGGGACACGCACTACATTGTCGGTTCTGTAGTAGGACCTCATCCCTACCCCGATCTGGTGGCCCGCTTACAATCCGTTATAAGTGAAGAGATCCGCTGGCAATTGAAAGAGCAGGAAGGAAGAGAATCTCCTGATTATATTCTTGCCTGTGTCGGCGGAGGAAGCAATGCAGCCGGTGCTTTCTATCATTTTCTTGATGATGAAAAAGTGAATTTGATTGCGACCGAAGCTGCCGGACTCGGAGTTGATACGAAAGAAACTGCTGCCACCCTGGCAACGGGTTCTCCCGGTGTACTGCACAGCAGTAAAACCATGCTGATGCAAGATGATGATGGTCAGATAACAGAGCCCTATTCTATCTCCGCAGGACTCGATTATCCCGGCATTGGGCCTTTACACTCATTTCTTAACAAGATAAACCGGGTGGAATACTTAAATATAACGGATGAAGAAGCCCTGCATGCTGCTTTTCTTCTTACACAACTCGAAGGTATTATTCCTGCCCTTGAATCGGCTCATGCCTTTGCTGTACTTGATAAAAGGAAATTCAAGCCTGATGATATTGTGGTTGTAAATGTATCGGGCAGAGGAGATAAAGATATGGATGCATACATCAACTTCATGCAAGAAAAGAATAACAAGAAATAACATACGGGCCGTTGTGTGAAAAGTAAAACATGAATACAAACTGAAATGAACAGAATAGATACTCTCTTTAAACAAAAACGGAAAAACATACTTTCCATTTATTTTACTGCCGGTCATCCTACATTGAATTCCACGGCAACCATCATAAAAACCCTTGCTTCTGAAGGAGTGGATCTCATTGAAATTGGAATTCCCTTTTCCGATCCCATTGCCGATGGTCCGGTCATTCAACAGAGCAGTCATATATCACTTGAAAATGGCATGAGTGTGAAAATTCTTTTTGAGCAACTTGAAGCCATACGTAATGAAGTTGATCTTCCACTCATACTGATGGGCTATTTAAATCCCGTTCTGCAGTATGGCGTAGAAAAATTTTGTTCTGCCTGCCGGGATATTGGCATTGACGGAGCCATTCTGCCTGATTTACCTCTGGATATTTATCAGAAAGAATACAAAAGGATTTTTGAAAAATATGGTGTATACAATATATTTCTTGCAACACCCCAAACAAGCGATGAACGATACAAGCAACTTGATGCCGAGAGTAAAGGATTTCTTTATATGGTTTCCGCTTCGGCAACCACAGGTGCCCGGCAAAACTTTGAAAGCTACCAGGAAGAATACTTCAAAAGAGTTGAAAACCTTTCACTTCAATCGCCCCGGTTGATAGGATTTGGTATTTCATCACATAAAACATTCGTCCACTCCTGCCAATATGCTAACGGAGCTATTATTGGAAGTGCATTTATACATGCTTTAGAAAAAAAGGGTGACATGAAAAAAAATATTAAGGATTTCATACATTCAATCCGAAATGAAGCTGGAAAATAAAAAAACGAGAGGCCATCCCCTCGTTCTGAGAAAATTGATTTCAATACTTACTAGTTGAATCTTAGAAAAATCATTTACTCCCTACCCTATTTCTGTGTCGCTCATGAATCCTTATCCTGTGCATGGCTCCATCTCGCCTTATCTGGGCAACAGCATCGCAGCCACCTCCTTCATAATCGATTAAGGTTTCCGTTTCTCCCACTATACTCAAGATCTGTCCGTCAACAATTACCCATCGCCTTCCATATCCCAGACAATGAGCTAAAGTGAGTTCTTCAGTAATCTCACGACTGTAATTCTCACCATAAACATTTACTCCCCAGATTAATCCATTGAGATAGAGAGAATCCTCAACGGGAACGGGTGCCCTATACCACTCTTTTAATAAACCTGCTTCTCTGGTATAAACCAGAGGTTCTCCGGTCGAAGGATCGATGAATGTAAGTTTTCCGCCCTCAAGCACAATGCTAAATTCGAACAGGCTATCATCATTGAGTCCATTATAGGTAATGGTTCTGGTTCCTTCAACCTTAACTTCATTAACAAAGAAATCTTCAAATGTGAGTATGTGTTGTGATCCGGGAACATTGAACCTGTCAGTCATGGTAACAATGATTTTTCCCATTTTGGTAATGGTGTCGCCATTGAAAACTACTGAGCAACCTTCTCCATAGTCGAATGTAACCACTTTTGGAAATCTTGTTGAATCGGGATAATCAACAGTTATTACAAGACATACATATTCGTCAGCTGTCGATTTTGTTTCCAGTAACTGATAATTATTCTCATCCAATTCCAATAGTTTTTGATCGACAGTAGCATCAATGTCATCGTAAATATCATCGGCAACTGCGTCATCTGCTGCCAATTCAATATCAAGAGCCGATAGTTTTGCTTCTTCCTCTACAGGAATATTTTTCTCACACGACATAATCAACATGCCGGATAATAAGAAAAGTGCCACGATGAATAAACCATTTTTTCTTTTCATAATTTTCAGGTATTACTTGTTTTGTTTTTCACAATGATCATAGAAATTTCATTTCCTTAGATGATTGTGTTTATAAAAAGTTTAATCTGCCGGAATAAAAATTGCAAAAATCCCGATATCCATGGCTATTTATCTAATTTCATAATCGAAAAGTCATCCTTTCCTATTCCGAAAGAAAGTATTATATTTCAAAAAGGATTTAAATTGAAATTTTCATAAGAATTGGACGAACGAATTATATTAGGAATCGATCCCGGCACCAAAATTATGGGGTATGGAATTGTGAAAGCCGAAGGCAATAAACCAAAGCTTATTGCAATGGGAGATTGCAATTTCTCTAAAATTAATGATCCATACCTTAAACTGGAAAAAATATTCCATGATACGATTGAGCTTATTGACAATTACCATCCGGATGAACTGGCTATTGAAGCTCCATTTTATGGGAAAAATATACAATCGATGCTGAAACTTGGAAGAGCCCAGGGTGTAGCAATTTCGGCAGCCTTGAATCGCCAGATTCCTATTTTCGAATACGCTCCACGAAAAATAAAACTCTCCATTACAGGTCAGGGAGCAGCTTCTAAAGAACAAGTGGCTAAGTTCTTAAAAGACACCCTGCTTTTCGATGAGATCCCTAAAAATCTTGATGCTACTGATGGTCTGGCTGCTGCCATGTGCCATTTTTATCAAAGAAATAATTTAAGTAAAAGCAAAGGATATTCGAACTGGAATGATTTTTTAAAAAAGAATCCCGATAGAACAAAGTAATCTATAAATTTGAGGAAATAGTATGTGCAATTTCTTCAAATTCTTCTTGTGAAAACTTTAGTTTAGGATTTGCAAAATTAAGATCTCCAATATTTTTTAAAGGAACAAGATGAATGTGTGCATGAGCAACTTCCAGTCCGATAACTGCTACTCCAACTCTTTCACATTCAACAGATTTATCAATTGCCCTGGCAATTTTCTTCGCAAAAAGGTTCATCTCTTTAAATAAATCATCGTCCAGATCAAAGTAGTAGTCAATCTCTTTTTTTGGTACAACCAGAGTATGACCTTTAGCCAAAGGATTAATATCCAAAAAAGCGAAAAACTGATCATTTTCAGCTACTTTATAAGAAGGTATTTCACCCTGTATTATTTTACTAAAAATTGAAGGCATGATCTGCAGGATTTATTGATTGAATTGAAATTTTATTTCATCTCCGGAAAATTAGCGTTTGATGCTAATTATTTCAAATGGGATAGTTCCTGAAGGAACATTAATCTCTACCACATCACCTACTTTTTTACCTAACAAGCCTTTGGCAATGGGAGTATCTACCGAAATCTTTCCTTCCTTTAAGCTGGCCTCACTTTCTGACACAATCGTATATTCCATGGTAGAGTTGTTCTTCCTGTTTTTAATTTTAATCTTATTTAAGATTTGAACTTTTGAAGTGTCGATCTTGGATCCATCAATAATTCTGGAATTGGCAATTACATCCTGAAGCTTGGAAATTTTAAGTTCCAGCATCCCCTGAGCTTCTTTTGCCGCATCATACTCAGCATTCTCAGAAAGGTCACCTTTATCACGGGCATCGGCTATAAGTATTGAAATTGATGGCCTTTCAATATTCATTAAATTCTCAAGTGTATCCTTAAGCTTTTGCATTCCTTCTTCTGTAAGATATGAGATCTTTGCCATAACATTTCCTCCTGATTTGGCTATTATAAAAACAAAAAAGAATCCCGAATATGTACGGAACTCTTACAGTACAAAAATACTAAATATTTTAGTAATTAAACAAAAGTTGCCATGATATATGAATCTGTTTCATAGCAGAATTAGATGTATTTTGGATTCATTATTTCCGAATATATCACCGCATTTTTTAAATCAAAACTATCCTCTTCATCATCATCATCAAGTGTATCATAAGAAAAATCACTGATTTCTTCTGGCTCTATCTCTTGAACATCCAGATCATCATCAGACAATAGAAAGTTATTTGTTGATTCAATGACAGTCTGCTCTTTGGCTACTATATCCATTTTTACCGTTGGTAGTTCTTCTATGATCAATTCATGCTCTTGCTCTGCCATTACGGATTCCTCTTCTGTAATTTCTTCAGCCAGGGGTTCTGTAAATTCCGGCTCATCGTAATCAAAAACCGGGGGGAAAGTATCATCAGGCTGTTCAGGCACAACATCGCCGGCTTGCCGTTGCTGCTGCATTTTTCTTTTGGTATAATTACGGTATGCACTGATTGCCAAACCAACAACCATTACAAGGACGTAAATAACTATTTCCAGAATGCCATCTTCATCAGCATATTTCATAATCAATGAATTTATTTTTCTTCTCTAAAAGAAGTTTATGCAAAATATCTCTTCCCTTAGATCGTTGTAATTTAAGTATATTTGTTATTCAATGCTTAGGATTGCATGAATCATTCAAAATTATTACATTTTTCCGTTATCTTCATAGTTTTTCTGTCCCTTTCTTCGGGGTGTGAAAAATACAGTCAGCATCCTATCCCATCAGTTTATATCAATTTTACGATCAATATATTATACGATCCGGAATTTATTAGCCTTCAGGCCCAGAATAATTCTATGGTCATTACGAACAATACCCTGGGTGTATTAAACCTGGGATACAATAACAACGGAGTGATCGTATACAATGCAGGTGGCGAATTCTATGCATTTGATCGTACTTGTCCTTATGATTATCCCGTAAGTATTATCGTAGAATCGGATCAATCAAGCACCGCAACCTGTCCGGAATGTGGATCGATCTTTGTGTTACCAAGTCTGGGAAATCCAACCGTTGACGGGCCTGCAACATTTCCGCTTAAAGAATATAAGACCCTCTATAATCCCAATAATGGAGACCTTACTGTTTTCAATTGACAGACAATAAAAAAAGCTATCTTTTTTAAGAAGATAGCTGATATTTTGCTTCTATCAGATTGAAACTAATACCTGTAATGCTCCGGTTTGTAAGGCCCTTCAAGTGGCACCCCCAGGTAATCAGCCTGTTCCTTCGTTAACTTTGTGAGTTTTACACCAAGTTGTTCCAAATGCAATCTGGCTACTTCTTCATCAAGCTTTTTTGACAACCTGTACACGTCAACTTTGTAATTGTTCTTCCATAGATCGATCTGAGCAAGTATTTGATTTGAAAATGAATTGCTCATAACAAATGAAGGGTGACCTGTGGCACAACCCAGATTTACGAGTCTGCCTTCCGCAAGAAGATACATGGAATGTCCCTCCGGAAAAATGTATTTATCAACCTGAGGTTTGATGTTGATTTTCTTTATGCCTTTAAATTCATTCAACTTATCAACCTGTATTTCATTGTCAAAATGCCCGATATTGCAAACTATGGCCTGGTCCCTCATTTTTGTCATATGTTCAACGGTGATCACATCCTTATTCCCTGTGGTCGTTACAAAAATATTACCTTCACTGAGTGCCTTTTCTATCGTATTGACTTCAAATCCTTCCATAGCAGCCTGTAGTGCACAGATCGGGTCAATTTCCGTAACAATCACCCTTGCACCAAATCCTCTCATGGATTGCGCACAACCCTTACCGACATCACCATAGCCTAATACAACAACAATCTTTCCTGCCACCATGACATCGGTAGCTCTTTTAATTCCGTCTGCAAGTGATTCACGACATCCGTACAGATTATCGAATTTAGATTTGGTAACCGAGTCGTTTACATTGATTGCAGGAAACAGCAGTTCCCCTTTCTCCATCATCTGATACAAACGGTGAACTCCGGTGGTAGTTTCTTCAGATACACCTTTCATCTCCCTGGTTGTTCTGTGCCATTTGTCTTTATCAACTGCGAGAGTTTTCTTCAATTGATTTAAAATAACCTCTTCCTCTAAATTGCCTGCTTTTTTGTCTAAAATGGATGCATCATTTTCAGCCTTATACCCCAGGTGAACAAGTAATGTTGCATCTCCTCCATCATCTACGATCATGTTCGGACCTTTATCGCCAGGAAATGTTAATGCCTGATTGGTACACCACCAATACTCCTCCAGTGTTTCTCCTTTCCATGCAAATACGGGAATGCCTGCAGCAGCAATTACAGCTGCTGCATGATCTTGTGTTGAGAAAATATTGCAACTGGCCCAACGTATGTCAGCACCAAGCTCACTAAGTGTTTCAATGAGGATAGCGGTTTGCACTGTCATATGCAGGGAACCTGTAATGCGGGCGCCGCTGAGAGGTTTAGTCTTAGCAAATTTTGCCCTGATAGCCATTAAACCGGGCATTTCTTTCTCTGCTATTTCTATTTCTTTCCTTCCGTATTCTGCAAGCTTAATATCCTTAACCTTGTAAGGAAGAGATTCAACTAATACTTCGTCTTTCATTTTATACTAATTTTATTTGAACTTTTTGGTTAATACATTCCCTTTTTTCAGGGTTTGGCAAAGTTTGTTACTTTATTTTTATTACGCCAATTAATTCTCTTTCTTTTTGACAGAGGCTAAAATATCTTTTACCAATACCTTATCTCTGGTAATTTGTGAAGCCAGATCCTGTAAGTTTTGAAATTTCTGTTCCTTCCTAATTCGTTGAATAAAAGTTACTTTAATTTCTTCATCGTATAAATCACCGGAGTAATCAAAAAGATTAACTTCCGGAACAACCTGGTCACAATTTATATAAATTGTCGGCCTGCAACCTATATTCATCATCCCCTGAAATATTTCTCCTTTTACATCAACGTATACAGCATATACTCCATTCTCTGGAAGAATTTTATGTGTGTCGCCCGGCAAAATATTTGCTGTGGGAAATCCGATATCCCTGCCTCTCATGCTTCCTCTGACTATTCTGCCAGACAAGAAAAACCGATAGCCTAAATATTCGTTGGCTTTTGCAATATCCCCGTTAAGTATAAATTTTCTGATCATGGAAGAACTTATTCTTTCATTATCTATTGAAAAAGGTTCAAACTGTGTCAATCCAAAGTTATATTGGTCCGACAACAATTGCAATTTCTCATAATTCCCTTCCCGATTTTTTCCAAATTGATGATTGAATCCAACAACCAGATGCTCTATTTGTAATGTGCTTACAAGAATATTCTTCACAAATTCTTCAAATTCTATTGCTGCAAATGCTTTATCAAAAGGTAATACGATCAGATTATCGAGGCCTACATCTTCTAACAAAGTAATTTTTTCTTCCAGGGTATTGAGTAATTTCAGTGAATCATTTCCGGGTTGAAGAACAATACGCGGGTGAGGCCAGAATGTCAACATAACCGATTGGCCGAAAGTATTTTCCGCAATGCTCTTTAATCGATCAATAACAGCTCTATGCGCTTTATGTACACCATCAAAAATACCTATTGTGGCAACCGGGTGTTCTATTGCTATATGGTCTAAATTCCTGAAAACTTTCATTCTGTCTGTCACCTGCTTGTGCTGGTTCAAAAAGGAGAGGCAAAAGTAATTAATTTATAAGAAATATCCCCCTGCTGTACAAAGGATACAAATTGATATGATCTATTACGTTTAAAATATATGTAACCCCTGACAGGATGGAGGTATCCTGTTAGGTTATATATATTTCAAACAAGTACACACTACTTTCTGTTATATAAATATTATCTTTAAAAAACCGGGCAGAAAGACCTTACTATGACTAAACCCATTATCGTTCAGGAAGATCCATGGTTGGAACCTCATTCAGAAGTTATACGTCTGCGGCATGAAGCAGCTCAAAATCGAAA
>CAYQDZ010000034.1:0-18481 GCA_964416375.1 uncultured Bacteroidales bacterium | reverse complement strand
AGGGATCATGAAATAATCCCTTTTTGTTTGAGCAATTTGAAGGAATAAAAAAATGCACAGGGCGCAGCCCTGCACTTGTTTTTGGTTTGCAAGGATTCCCCACCTTAGGGATCATGAAATAATCCCTCTTCCTACTCAAAAGGTCATTCCGAACTTGGTTCGGAATCTGTCTAAGATAAACGGATGCTTAAATACATACAGCAGTACCACTTGGTAAAAGATTAAGTGTCAGGAGGAACATAACAGAACTCCTATATATTTAATCCATGGGTTTCAACGAGTTGTGAGGAATTGCGCCCAATGAGAATCTATCTAAAAGGGCGTTTTAACAATAAAAATTTGCATTCAAGAATATTTTGGGGCATTGTAATTTTGTGTTTTTTCAAACTTTCTTTCTTGAGTAATACATTTTTTTGCTAAAATATGTATAAAATAATCTGATTTTGCATGGAAAAAATGCATAAAGGATACTTGTTTTGAATTTTAATAAGCTCTTTAAAATCAAGATGATAAGGAATTAAAAATTCAAAAACAGGCAAGAATTAATCTATAAAACCAATGGATTTTCACGTATTGCTTTCAACGAGGGCCTGTTTCAAAATAAGTATTGAATTTTTTGATTTATTTTAAAATTTTAGTAAATTATTTTACCTTGTCCAACAAATAATACAACTATGACAAAAAGAATTACAATTTTTGCAGCCCTATTTCTTACAGGATTTATCAATCTTCAGGCAAACAACCTTCAAATCGGTGTCCCTTCTATTGACGTGGGTAACAGCACAATTACATTCACCATTCAATGGGATAATAGCTGGATGATATCAGCCGGTTCTAATAACTATGACGCAGTGTGGATTTTTGTGAAAAGACAGGATTGTGCGGATAACTTATGGAACCATGCTCCTCTGAGTACTGCATCTGTTGACCATAGCATTACAGGTGGTGTTTTACAGGTAGATGCTGTTACTGATGGCATGGGCATATTCATTCACAGAATAGCCGATGGCATAGGAAACATAGCTTCCGCCACTGCAACACTTGAATTACAAACCGCTCCTGATCTGGCAGATAATTTCCAGGTATTCGGAATAGAAATGGTTTACGTACCGCAAGGAGATTTTTATATTGGAGATGGAACAAGGGGTTCAAATAACTGGGGTTTTTCCGGTGCTAATCCTTATCCTCCTATACTTATTACTAATGCTATTCAAACTGCCGGAATTGGTGCAGCTTCCAATTATCAAGTGAACAATTATGGTTCTACAGGTGCTTTGCCTTCTACCTATCCACATGGCTGGAACAGCTATTATTGCATGAAATATGAAATAGCTCAAGAGCAATTTGCATCATTTCTCAACACCCTTACTTATGACCAACAGATTACCAGAACTGCAAATAGTCCGAATTCAGCAGTAGGCACTCTTGCCATAGCTGGAGCTATACCCAGCAGAAACTGTATCGAAATCCAAGCATCAGGTACCATCAATAATATTCCTGCTGTTTATGGATGCGATCTTAATAATAACGGTACATATAACGAAGCAGATGATGGTCAGAATTTGGCATGCAACTGGATAAGCTGGACTGATCTTTTGGCTTATCTTGATTGGTCTGCTTTTCGTCCTATGACTGAATTTGAATATGAAAAAGTCTGCAGGGGAACTGCAACTCCTTCTGCGTTAGAAAAGGCATGGAGTACTACTAACTTGATTCAGGCGGAATCAGGTTCCCTGAATAATGCCGGACTTGCATCAGAAACATCTACTGCTTCCGGCGCAGGATTGTGTGCCTACGGAATTAACAATACTGCAAACGGCCCCCTTCGTTGTGGTTTTGCAGCTACTGCTACAACAACCAGAACTCAGTCAGGAGGAAGTTATTACGGAGCAATGGATATGTCAGGAAATGTAGATGAGCAATGTGTTGGAGGATACGATTTTAATTACTCTGCTTTTACCACAGCAAATGGTGATGGAAGTCTGACTGCAGTGGGTGCTGCAAATACTACCGGATGGCCTACTTTGGGTGGTGGGCGAAATGGAGGCATATCAAGAGGTAGTGATTGGTTTACTGTTAATAATACGTATCTGAATGTCAGTGATAGAATCCAAATGACTAATAATTATAATCAAAACAGAGATTACCGCATAGGAGGTAGAGGTGTTCGCTCTTGGTAAATAGACTGTTTGTTCGCTCAATAATAGGGGCTTGTTTTATGGCATACACAAAAAGTCTTGTAATTTCCGTTTGTTTTGTGGGTTTTGCATATTTATCTGCCTTTTCCCAATATAATGGTGGAAATGGAGATGGGTATGCTTTCAACACACTTACACAAACAGTATGCCCTCCCATAGCAAGTACAAATATCTATATAGGCGGGATTGCTGACGGAGTTGCATTAAACACACTTACACAAACAGTATGCCCTCCCATAGCAAGTACAAATATTTATATAGGCGGAGTTGCTGACGGAGCTTCATTAAACACACTTACACAAACAATATGTCCTCCCATAGCAAGTACAAATATTTATATAGGCGGAGTTGCTGATGGAGCTGCATTAAATACTCTTACACAAACAGTATGCCCTCCCATAGCAAGTACAAATATCTATATAGGCGGAGTTGCTGACGGAGCTGCATTAAACACCCTTACACAAACAGTATGCCCTCCCATAACAAGTACAAATATCTATATAGGCGGAGTTGCTGATGGAGCTGCATTAAACACCCTTACACAAACAGTATGTCCTCCCATTGGAAGCACAAATATCTTTTTCGGGGGGATTACTGATGGCTCTGCATTCAATACCCTCACTCAAACCATTTGCTCTCCTTTAGCAAATACCAATATTTTTTTTGGTGGAAGTGCTGATGGCTCTGCATTCAACACTCTCACCCAGACCGTTTGTCCTCCTTTAGCAAATACCAATATATTTTATGGTGAAAGTGCTGATGGCTCTGCATTCAATACCCTCACCCAGACCGTTTGCCCTCCTTTAGCAAATACCAATATATTTTATGGTGGAAGTGCTGATGGCTCTGCATTCAACACTCTCACCCAGACCGTTTGTCCTCCTTTAGCAAATACCAATATATTTTATGGTGGAAATGCTGACGGCTCTGATGGCGGTACTCTTATTCAAACAGTTTGTCCGGCAAGTTGTATAACACCTGTTACCGGCCCAATTTACCATCTTTATTGATTTGGGCTTCGTTATTTTTCTTCCTGATACTTTTTCCTTAAATATTTCATTTCAACCGGCTGCATTCAATGAATCAATTTGTCGTCCCATGGATTGGTCCTTTGTCGATACGCGGGCATATCCAAATATCATAAATTTCAGGTTTGTTCAAACCTTTAAAGAGGCTATATGACGAAATTAGAAATAACAAACCTCTCATACAAACCTTATTTAATTGCATGAAATTTTAACAGCAGGAATATTGTATCATGTATATTTTAATCCTTGCTTTTCTGAAACTGGTTATCATGCAGGACCTTAAACTCTCCTTTTTTAGTCAGCAACTCCTTGTAGGTGCCCTGTTCAATCACTTTCCCCTGTTTCAGTACATAAATGGTATGGGCATTTCTAATGGTGGATAAGCGGTGAGCTATGACAATGCTGGTACGTTTTTTCATCAAATTGTTAATGGCTTCCTGCACCAGTCGTTCCGATTCTGTGTCGAGGGCCGATGTGGCTTCATCAAGGATCATAATGGGGGGATTTTTCAGCACGGCCCGGGCAATGGAAATTCGTTGTTTCTGACCACCCGATAACCTTGTTCCCCTGTCTCCGATATTCGTTTGATACCCGTTTTCGGTTTCCATGATGAATTCGTGAGCATTGGCAATTTTTGCCGCCATTTCTACTTCCTCGGACGATGCTTCTTCCACACCAAAGAGTATATTGTTGTATATGGTATCGTTAAAAAGTATGGGCTCCTGGTTCACAATGCCTAACAGATTTCTTAATGCTTTGGTATCCAGATCACGAATATCCTTCCCATCCACTAGTATACTTCCTTTGGTTACATCATAGAATCGTGGCAGTAGATCTGCCAGGGTAGATTTCCCTGATCCGGAAGGACCAACCAGGGCTATTGTCTGACCTTTTTGGATGTTTATAGAAACATCTCTGGCTACATAGTCTTCATTGTATCTGAACCAAACATTTTTATACTCGATTAGATGGTCGAACTTTTCAATGGGAGTAGGATTTTCTTTTATGATAATGTCCGATTCGGTATTCAAGATCCTGTCAATTCTGTCTACAGCAGCCAGACCTTTCTGGACGTTGTAAAAACCTGTAGAAAATGCTTTTGCAGGATTGATAATATTGTAGAATAAACCGAGGTAAACCAGGAATTCTTCTGGTTGCAGCACATTTTTCCCCGTATCTGTTAAAATCAGTTTCCCTCCATACCACATCACAATCATAACTACAGCTATACCCAGAAATTCGCTCATAGGGCTTGCCAGAAAATAACGCAACATCAGTTTGTCCATGATGGACCGGTATTCTTCATTTTGAGTTCCTTGTTTTTTCCTGGTTTTCGCTTCTGCATTGAAACCTTTGATAATCCTTAATCCTCCCAGGGTTTCTTCTACGGTAGAAAGAATTTCCCCCATCTTATTCTGACCCAGAAGCGATCTTTTTCTTAAGGTTTTACCAATGACTCCGATAATAGCGCCGGCAAAAGGAAATATAATGAAAATAAATACCGTCAGCTGCCAGCTCATAAATATCATAGAAATCAGTGTAATCAAAATGATTATGGGATTCTTAAGAAGTGCCTCGAATGAACTCACAATAGAGACTTCAATTTCAGTAACATCACCTGTTGCTCTGGCGATGATATCTCCTTTTTTTTCTTCTGTAAAAAAGCCCATGGGCAAAAAGAGGATCTTATTGAAAATAATGTTTCGTATATCTTTCACCACATGATTACGGATCTTTACCATAAAGAAACTGGCCAGGTAGGTAAATATTGATTTGAATAACACAATGATAATACCCATTATTCCAATGATCAGCAATACATTTATTGCTCCCCTGTTTACAACGCTTTCACCCAACCAGGCATATAGATTATTCATGATGGCATCACGTGGAATATGAAAAGGAATCAGAGAGATATCTGCATCAACATACTGGTATGTTTTCGTATTCAGCTGAAACAGAATTTTTAAAATGGGGATCAACGCCAAATAAGTGAATATCCCAAATATTGCTGCCAGAAAATTGGACGCAATTCCTAAACCTACATATGTTTTGTAAGGAGGTAAAAACCTGCGAAATAATTTTAAAGCATCTCTCATCTCTACTTGCCTGTGTAATTAGATGGTGTGAGGGCTTTGATTTCCTCTTTCAGAGCATCACTTATTTCTAAGGTATCTATAAATGAAGATAGTGCTTTACGATCAATTTTCTTATTGGTTCTTGTCAGAGCCAGCATAGTTTCATAAGGTTTCTGAAATCCTTCGCGCCGCAGTATGGTTTGCATACCTTCAGCCACAACACTCCAGTTATCATCCAGATCGGCATCAATTTTCTCCTTGTGTAACAACAATTTACCCATTCCTTTCAAAATAGATTTGAAGGCAATGATACTATGAGCCATTGGTACACCAATATTTCTCAGCACGGTGGAATCAGTCAGGTCCCGTTGCAGTCTGGAAACCGGCAATTTACCGGCAAGGTGTGAATACAAAGAGTTGGCTACTCCAAGATTACCTTCGGCATTCTCAAAATCAATAGGATTAATCTTGTGGGGCATGGTGGAAGAACCGATTTCCCCGTCTTTTATTGTTTGTTTAAAATAATCCATTGAGATGTATGTCCAGAAATCACGGCACATGTCCAGAAGAATGGTGTTTATTCGACTCATGGCATGAAAAGATGCAGCCAGATTATCGTAATGTTCTATTTGAGTGGTTGTTTGTTGTCTTTCCAGCCCCAATACATGATTGACAAAAGCATTGCCAAATTCATTCCAGTCAATTTTAGGGTATGCAGCGTAGTGGGCATTAAAATTACCGGTTGCTCCGCCAAATTTTGCTGAAATGGGTATTTGCTTGAATTGTCCTATTTGAGATTGCAGACGTTCAACAAAAACTCTGATTTCTTTTCCCAATCGGGTAGGAGATGCCGGTTGACCATGTGTACGTGACAGCATAGGGATATTGTCCCATTCAAGACTGCGATGAATGAGTTCATCAAGGATTTTTTGCAGCAGGGGCAAATACACCTCTTTAAGGGCATCGTTGAAAGAGAGTGGAACAGCGGTATTATTAATATCCTGGGATGTCAGTGCAAAATGGATGTATTCCTTATATTTCCCAAGTTCCAATTTGTCAAATTGCTTTTTCAGAAAATATTCAACCGCTTTTACATCGTGATTTGTTGTTTTCTCAATTTCTTTTATTTCAGCAGCATCATCTGTACTGAAATTTGCATAAATCGCACGTAATGATTTGTATTTCTCTTTGGGAAAATCACTAACCTGAGGTATTTTGTAACGAACAAGTGAAATAAAGTATTCAATTTCAACCCTTATTCTGTAACGAATTAATCCAAATTCAGAAAAGTAGGATGCCAATTCGTCTGTTTTTGTCCGGTATCTTCCGTCAATTGGTGATAAAGCAGTTAAGGCATTCAAATCCATAGTTACTATTTTGAACTTCAAAGTTAGAAAAAAATCAAAGAGACCGGTCTAAGCATATCAACACCATAAGATAGAAAAAATTAATTTCATGTATAAGTATGGTTTTATTTGTGATTTCATTCGCATTATTTAATTTCGTTGCAACACAAATAAAACAAAATGAAAGCATCAAAGGTTTTTATTCATTGGAAAGTTTTAAGTCTGCTGCTGTGTTGTTATTTCTTTTCTTCTTCAGAAATTGCAGATGATACCGCTGTTGTTAAAACTGTTTTCGATACGCTGCATCAAAAAACAATAGAGACGAAAAGTGGAATAGTATATGTGTTCGAGATCCGTAAGGAGATTGCAAAGCCGGTCTGGCGCATAACACAGGAAGCTTTTAAAGAAGCGATAGCAGCAAAGGCAGATTATATTATTATCCATATGAATACCTATGGTGGCATGGTGAACATTGCCGATTCCATACGTACCAAAATACTGAATTCACCCATCCCGGTTATGATATTCATTGACAATCAGGCGATTTCAGCCGGAGCACTAATTTCTGTAGCTGCCGACAGTATCTATATGAGATCGGGAGGAAGCATTGGTGCAGCAACGGTGGTTAATCAATCAGGAGAAGTGGTGCCCGACAAATACCAGTCTTTTATGCGGTCCACTATGCGTGCTACTGCAGAAGCACACGGAAAAGACACCATCATCATGGGAAATGATACCACTTATGTATGGCATAGGGACCCGCATATTGCTGAGGCTATGGTGGATCCTCTATTGGTTGTGGAGGGGATCATTGACTCAGGTCAGGTATTGACTCTTACTGTCGAAGAAGCTATACGGGTTGGCTATTGCGAAGGGAAAGCGAATTCAATTAAAGAAGTTTTAGAAATTACAGGATTGAGTCAGTATGAGATCGTAAAGTACGAACTCAAAAGTCTTGACTGGATTATACTGTTGTTGCTCAGTCCAATTGCACAAAGTTTACTGATCCTTTTGATCATCGGAGGTATATACTTTGAGCTCCAGACTCCCGGAGTTGGTTTTCCGCTTGGAATTGCCATTGCTGCAGCTCTTTTGTATTTCGCCCCTCTCTATATTGAAGGTTTGGCTCAAAACTGGGAATTACTTGCATTTCTTTTGGGGATTGCACTTCTTGCACTGGAAATATTTGTCATACCGGGATTCGGGATCGCAGGCATTTCCGGAATCATGCTTGTACTGCTAAGCCTTACAATGAGTGTTATCGATAATGTGGTATTTGAATTTGAAGGTTTAGGTGCATTGATAAGAGTGGCTAAAGTATTTACACGTATTTTCATTACTGTTTTGGTTTCATTCTTTCTGTCCATATGGTTAAGTCGAAAAATCGGGACGTCGAATCTATTCAAGGGAATAGCCCTGGCGGCAGAACAAAATAGCTCGGATGGCTATATCGGAATTGATACGCATCAGAAGGAGATGATAGGCAAAACGGGGATTGCCTTTACCGTGTTGAGGCCTTCGGGCAGGGTGAAAATTGAAGGAGAAATTTTTGATGCAAAAGCAGAAATTGGTTTCATTGACAAAAATGATCAGGTAAAAGTTTTGCGTGATGAAGCCGGGCAGTTGTATGTAATAAAAATTTAAAATACGGGTTATTAAACTATAACAGTTTTTCTATGAGTGAACACGTTTGGTTGAAACGCGTTAGTTATTTTCTTCTTATGGTGCTGGTAATTGCCGGAATTAAAGGATTCAGTTTGTATCGCAGGGCCTTTGCTCCAAATATATTCACACCCGACAAACAGGAGGTTTACCTTTTTATTTCAACAGGATCAAGCTATGAAGATGTTCTTAAACTGATCAATGAAAAAAATCTGATTAAAAATTCACAAAGCTTTGAATGGGCATCCAGGAAAAAGAACTACCCGAATCAAATTAATCCGGGGCGTTACAAGGTGAAAAACAGAATGAGCAACAATGAGTTTATCAATATGTTGCGCTCGGGGAAACAGGATCCCATATTGGTGACCTTTAACAATCTGCGTACAGAAAAACAACTGGCAAAGCGTCTTGCCGAGCAGTTGGAAATTGATTCTGATTTCATGATGAAATTTTTCCTTTCCGATTCAATAGCTGAAACATATGGTTTAAATAGATACACATTAAAGTGCATTTTTATTCCAAATACATACGAACTATACTGGAACATATCGGCTGAGGATATGTTTGGAAGGATGTTTACCGAATACAATAATTTCTGGAACAAAAAGAGAGTACACAAAGCAGAACAAATAGGATTAACCAGAGAGGAAGTAATTACGCTTGCCTCCATTGTAAATGAGGAGACACGCAAAGACGATGAAAAAAGAAGAATTGCCGGTGTGTATATGAATCGACTGCGTAAAGGCATACGTCTGCATGCCGATCCGACAGTTATTTATGCTGTCGGAAACTTCTCCATGAAACGGGTACTAAGAAAACATTATAGAATAGACTCTCCATTCAATACATACAGGTACGCAGGATTACCTCCCGGTCCAATTTGTTTTCCGGAGGTTTCATCCATCGACGCAGTCTTACATTTTGAAAAACACAAATATTTATATTTCTGTGCAAAGCCGGATTTTTCAGGATACCACAATTTTGCCAAAACCCTGAAGGAGCATAATCGCAATGCAGAGCTGTATCGGCGTGAGCTTAACAAACGAAGAATATATCGCTAGATTGTCGATAATTATTAGCATATTCGATAGCATTATGTTTTTCTGCGTTCTATTTTTATCAAAAAAATAAATGGATAAAATTAAATTTGGCACAGACGGTTGGAGAGGAGTGATCGCCAAGGATTTTACTCTGGCTAATGTGGCAAAATTTGCATATGGTCTTGCTCGCTGGTTAATCGGCAAATTTCCTAATCCTTCTGCCGTGATTGGCTACGATAGTCGCTTTGGCGGAGAGATGTTTATGGAAGCCATAGCAAAAATCCTTGCATCGAAAAATATACGGGTTTATATTTCAGAGAACTTTGTTTCTACTCCTATGATATCTCTTGGAGTAGTAAAACTGAAAGCCAATTGCGGAGTGATGATAACGGCAAGTCATAACCCTGCTGAATACAACGGAATCAAGTTAAAATCAGATTATGGAGGGCCCATGCATGACGTAGATATAAAAGACATTGAAAACCTGATTTCCGCTGAATATGAATTTGATCTTGAAATGTTGAACTGGAACTATTTCATCGAGTGGGGATTGATTCAATACATAAACCTTGAGACAATTTACCTTAAAAACATATACGATCATTTTGATGTTGAGAAAATCATTCAATCAAAACTTCGTTTTGCTTTTGATGCAATGTATGGTGGTGCACAGAACATTTTTAAAAAGCTGATGCCTGATATGGAAATGTTTCGTTGTGAGTTCAATCCTTCTTTTCTGGGCATACCTCCCGACCCTTTGCCTAAAAACCTTCATATTCTGGAAGAATACATCTGGAAAAAGCATGATATTGACTGTGCCCTGGCTGTAGATGGCGATGGAGATCGCATTGCTTTGTTTGATGAAAAAGGAACATATATTGATAGTCACCGGGTTTTGCTCCTGTTAATTCACTATCTGGCAGGGTATAAAAAATTGAAAGGGAAAGTTGTTGCGGGATTTTCATCTACTCACAGAATAGAAAAATTGTGCAAGCATTATCGCCTGGGTGTAATTCGCACACCCATAGGGTTTAAGGAAATTTCTCATGTAATTCTGAATGAAAATATCCTTGCAGGAGGAGAAGAGTCCGGAGGAATAACCACAGGCACTTATTTACCCGACAGAGATGGAGTATGGATTGGAATTACCATATGGAACTGGCTTGTGGAATCGGGAAAAAAACTCAGTGAATTGCTGGAGGAAGTATATGCGGTTACCGGTCGGTTTGCTTATGAAAGAATGGATCTGCAGTTGAATAAAAACGTAAGGAACAAGGTTTTGGAGGGTTGCAGGCATAACAGCTATTCTAAATTTGGTGAATTTTCTGTTACAAAAACCGAAGATCTGGATGGATACAAATACTACCTTGGCAATGATCGGTGGGTTATGATAAGGGCTTCCGGCACAGAACCTGTAATAAGAATTTATGCTGAAGCAGAAGACAGTGAAAAAGTTTCAGCCATCATTAATGCGGTGGTAAATACAATCAATATCTCCTGAAATTCAGATTACATTAACCTCAGGTTCCAAAACCACTTCGAACATTTCATTCACCTTATTCTTGATGTGTTCTGCAAGTCTGATTATTTCTTCTCCCTTTGCATTCCCTAAATTTACCAGTACCAGAGGCTGGTTTTGGTATGAACCGGCATTCCCCGATTGCATGCCTTTGCATCCGGCCTTTTCAATAAGCCATGCTGCCGATATTTTGGTGCCACCTCCAGGGTTTTCATATAAGGGAATGTCTTCGTAATTGTTTTTCAGATGTTCTGCAATTTCGGATGTGACCACAGGATTTTTAAAAAAGCTGCCTGCATTTCCAATTTTTTTCACATCGGGTAATTTGGAATTTCTTATCATAGAAATGATCCTGCGCATAGAGGATATGGTCTTTTTATTTTCTTTTTGCAGAGCCTGTTCTACTTGTCCATAATGTATTACCAGCTTGTGCGGGAATTTTTTCAGCTTGAAAACCACATATGTTATCAGAAAACTGTTTCTGTGTTCCCGCTTGAAAATGCTGCTCCGGTAGGCAAATTCACAGGCTTTGTTTGTGTATGTTTGAGTTTTATTCTTTACAAGATCAATACCCTGAACCTCCATGATGACATCCTTGGCTTCAACTCCGTAGGCTCCTATATTCTGTATTGGCGATGCACCTGTATTGCCGGGTATAGAAGATAAGTTTTCCAATCCTCCCCATCCTTTCGATACGGAATATTCAACAAGCTCATCCCATACAATACCACTTCCGACTTTTAGAAAAACAAAATCTTCATTTTCTTCAACAACATGTATTCCTTCAATTTTAGGATGAATGATTAATCCATCAAAATTTTTTGTAAACAGCATGTTGCTGCCACCACCCAGGATCAATCTGGGATAATAAGTGAATACATCAGCAGCAAGCAGCTCATTTATGTCCTCAGCAGATGTAATCTCAGCAAAATACTCTGAAGTAACATCAATCCCAAAGGTATTGTATTGTTTGAGTGAGAAGTTTGGCTTAAATTCAATCATGTTTTTCCGATTGTCGCAAATATACAATAGTTTTGTGGTCTTTAATTTTACCGTTTCACCATAGAAAAAATCGATAGAATTTGACAAGCATAGTTTCAGTAGTCTCAAATGATATTGTGACCGATAACAGGATTCATAAAATAGCTACTTCTCTTAGAGAGAATGGTTATTATGTTACCATTGTCGGTCGACGACTGAGAGATTCACTTCCTTTGTTGGAGAGACCCTATGACACAAAGCGCCTGAGATTATTAATCAATAGCGGCCCTCTTTTTTACATTACCCTTAATATCAGGCTTTTTCTATATTTGCTGCGTTTTAACGGGCAGATTATTTTGTCAAATGATATGGATACTTTGCTGGCATGTTATCTTGCATCCAGGATAAAAAGAAAAAAGTTGATTTTTGACAGCCATGAATTATTTTCTGAAGTACCAGAATTAGTAAACAGGCCGACCACAAAAAAAATATGGATGTCTCTTGAAAACTTTTTATTGAGAAAGGTCAAGCATGGTTTCACCGTATGCCATTCAATAGCCAATCATTACAAACAGAAATACGATATTTCGTTTGAAGTAATTAGAAATTTGGCAAGATTCAGGTATGATCATGATTTTGAAGAGAAGAAAAAAGAATCTGATGAGACAATTATTATTTACCAGGGAGCATTAAATTTGGGTCGTGGACTTGAATTGTTGATTCAGAGTATGCAATTCATTCCCGATGCCAAACTCTGGCTGATTGGTAAAGGAGATATTGAACAAAAATTAAAACAACTCGTGCATAAGCTGAAACTGGAGCATAAGATTAGTTTTTTTGGACAACTGGCATTGGAGAAATTGTGGATTCATACTTCGCAGGCTGATGTTGGTGTTTCGCTTGAGGAAAACCTTGGACTAAATTACCAGTATGCCTTACCCAATAAACTATTTGATTACCTGCAGGCAAGAATACCTGTGGTAATTTCCGATTTGGATGAGATGAAGGGAATAGTTGAAAAATATGATATTGGAAAAATTGTTTATGAGAGGACACCTGAAAAACTTGCCAGTCTGTTTAACGGACTTACTAAAAATGAACTGGCTACAGGTTATTACAAGTCTAAATTAGAATTGGCATCACGGGAATTGTGCTGGGAACAAGAGGAGGAAAAGTTGATAAAGCTTTTTAGGCGCGTAAGTAACTTAACCTAAGCTTATATCTTCGTATACTGTAAACCAAAACATAATACAATGCAAGAAACAGTGGAATGGAAAGGATCAGCCAAATACCTATGGCAGATAAATTAACTAACCACAGTTCGCGAAGTGTACCCCAGAAATCAGTTTTAAAGAGATGAATGTATTGTTGAACCGAGAAACTTACTTCGGTACTTTTCAGTATGGAATCACCCATTTTTAAAAAGGGAATGAGAAGTGCTATCTGAATAGGGTGCACAATATAATGCGCCACCTGCATAGCAACAAAATTCAGTCTTAAGGATAAAGCAATTAAGCCAACAATTACTGTAGTAATTCCATACAAAGGAATTAACCCAACGGTTATGCCTAATGCCAGAGAAACTGACAATCTCTCAATTGATATTCCTTCTTTGATTGCTGTTTTAATAGGGAAAACAAACTTGCGCTCAGCCCAACCCATGATTTTCTTCTTCATCTTCCTGTCTTCTTTGTGCAATATCAATACGTAATTATGATATGAATAGTATTATTATTAGTAAGAATACGAGTGTTTTAATAAATAAGTTACCAAAGCTAACTGTTTTTTCATTTTGACACAAAAATCATACCTAAAATAAATAACAAAATATCTTTTTAACCGTACAAATTTTTAAAACCATAAGGTTTTTTAATATTTGATCATACTATTTTAGCGAAGATGCGTGTACTGACCTATATTTTATTGATTTTTCTATCCGTTTATTCCCATGCACAAATCTATATCAATGAATTTCTGGCTTTCAATGTGAACGGAATAGTCGATGAAGATAATGAGTATCCGGACTGGATTGAAATTTACAACGCTGGAGCAGGTGCGATAAATCTTGAAGATTATGCTTTATCAGATGAATTGCTGATTACTGATAAATGGACATTCCCGGATCTTTTGCTTGATGCCGATGATCATATTTTTGTGTTTGCATCAGGAAAAGACAGAAAAGACATTGGTCTGACTTATCAGACTTTAATTGATTGGGGTGATGCTTGGCAATATCTTTTACCCAACTCGGATATAGGTACAGGCTGGCGTTATGATGGATATGATGCATCAGCATGGAATGTGGATAACAGTGGATTTGGTTATGAGGATGGTGATGACAATACCATAATACCGGCAACCCTGAGTGTTTTTATCCGAAAGGAATTTGTGATTACTGATTTATCAAGCATTCAGAAATTGATTTTTCACATCGACTACGATGATGGATTTGTTGCTTATATAAATGGTCAGGAAATTGCACGCATGAACCTCGGAAATCCGGGCGAAGAAATTGCTTTTGATCAGGGCACAAATGATGATTTAGCGCATGAAGCGGAAATGTACCAGGGAGGATCGCCGGAATATCATGCAGTGGCTAATCCCCAGGATATATTGGTTGAAGGCAATAATGTAATTGCGATTCAGGGTCATAATGTAAGTATTGGCTCTACCGATTTGTCTCTGATCCCTTTTTTGAGCATTGGAAGATCAGGCCCGGGACATATCCCTCAGATTTCTCCATACCTGTCATTTCCGTCCGGAGGTCTGCATACCAATTTCAAACTGAAGGCTGATGGGGAAAGTTTTTATTTGTTCAATCCTCTGGGTGACCTCGTGGATTCAGTGGGAGCTACATTACTTTTCAGCGATATTTCGTATGGGAGAAAACCTGATGGAACCGATGACTGGTATTACTTTGGCGAACCAACTCCCGGAGAAGCCAATAGTACTCAGGGAGCAGATCAGCAAACCGGGGATACCGTAGTATTCTCAGTACCAGGAGGGAAGCATTTGGGTGGTACAAGCCTCATTCTTTCATCGACAGATCCAACCGATCCGATTTATTATACACTGGATGGTTCCATACCGTGTTCTGACGATTACCTTTATTCTGGACCAATAACCATAAGTAATAATACGGTGGTCAGGGCAAGAGTGATGGATCCTGCCAGTTTACCCGGACTGGTTGTAACGAATACTTATGCGACGGATTTTGATCATCAGTTTCCTATAGTATGCCTGTCCACAGAGCCCGATAATCTGTGGGATGAGCTAACAGGAATTTATATACCGGGACCTAATGCCGAACCTGAAGAACCTCATTATGGGGCAAATTATTGGGAGGAATGGGAAAAGCCTGTTCATTTGGAATTGTATGATCCATCGGGAGTAAAAAAAATTGATCAGGGAGCAGGAGCCAAAATTTTTGGTGGCTGGTCACGCATGAGTAATCAAAAATCCATGTCACTTTTTGCACGCAATCAGTATGGGAAGGGATCATTTGAGTACAAATTTTTTTCTGATAAACCCGTCGAAAAATTCGAAGCACTTGTCATTCGAAATTCAGGCAATGACAACATGAGACTGCAATTTCATGATGGATTTACAACCGGACTTACCAGTGAAATGAATACGGACAGGCAGGCTTTTCAACCATCGGCAATGTACCTGAATGGTGAATATTGGGGTATTCTGAACATCAGGGAAAAGGTGAACGAACATTTTGTTGCCGGAAACCACAATGTTAATTCTGATTCTGTGAATTTGCTGGAGAATGCAGGCAATGTAATTTTTGGAAGCAACGAGGAATACCTTCAGCTTATCAATTACCTGAATGCGAATACTTCACTCTATGATAACAGCAAATACAATGATGTCAGAGATAAAATTGATCTTGATAACTACATTCAATATCAGTTAACACAGATCTACATTTGTAATCAGGACTGGCCGGGAAATAATATCAAATTCTGGAAAACCAGATCGTCTGAAAGCAAATGGAGATGGATATTGTATGATACGGAATATGGGTATGGTATATATGATAGTGATGATTATAGTAAAAACATGCTTGCAGATGCATTGGACCCAAACGGTTCCGGTTGGCCAAATCCTCCCTGGGCTACTTTACTGTTCCGAAGGATGGTAACAAATCTTGGATTCAGGTACAATTTTATTAACCAGTATTGCGACAGGTTAAATGCTGATTTTTCCGAAACGGTAACCCATGCCAAACTGGACTCCTTACAGTCACTTTTTAATACAGAGATCCAGTATCATATTGATCGATGGTGGGGCACTTATGAGCAATGGTTAGGTAGAATTGATGATAGAAAAATATTTGCCGACAGAAGGCCGATGTGGGCACGAACGCATATGCGGAGTATTTTTAATCTGGGCAATGAACTGCAAATTTCAGTAGATGTCTCCGATGAGAATTCCGGAAAGATCAAACTCAATTCGATTTATCCAAAATACTACCCCTTTTCAGGAATATATTTTGAAGATGTGCCCATAAAACTGACAGCCATTCCAAAGGTGGGATATAAGTTTGTCCGATGGGAAGGCACAACAAATTCCACCGATATTTCTATTGAATATAATATGGCTGGTATTGGTGCCTTCACTGCCATTTTTGAAGAGGCTGGCAGCTCGGATATATCCATAGTGATCAATGAAATAAACTACAACTCTTCAGAAAATCTCGACACAAAAGACTGGATTGAGATTGTTAATAATGGTCAGGCAACCGTTGATTTAAAAGATTGGCTCATAAGTGATACCGGACCTGATAATGGATTTTACTTTCCATCACATACAATGGCTCCAAACGATTATCTTGTTATTTGCCGTGATCTGGAAGCATTTCGCACCTATTATCCGAATGTGCAAAATTCTATCGGCGATATGCCTTTTGGCTTGAGCAGCAATGGTGATATAATTCGTTTGTACGATGATGAAGGCATGCTGTTGGACGCTGTTGATTATTATGTATATTCTCCCTGGCCGGAAAATGCAAATGGCACCGGGGCCAGCATTGAATTGATCCGGCCATCATACGATAATACAAAAGGCGAAAACTGGCAGGCTATCGGACTGGGCGGTACGCCAGGTGTACCGAATACCGGAGTACTGAATACGGAAGAAAACCTTATGCCAAATGTTTTGACCTCGTCTTTAGAAGGCTTTCCAAATCCTTTCAAAGATTTTACTACATTACAATTTAGTGTATATTTGGACGGAAATTACCGCCTTGAAGTTTTTGACATGAACGGAAGATTACTTGAGGTGCTGGTTGATGAATACCTTTTGCAGGGTACATATTATTATGACTGGTATGGCAAAAACAGCTACAATCAAAATTTACGGGCAGGTATTTATACGGTGCGACTCACGCATAAGAACAAGATAGAAACAATGAAATTAATCATGCTTAAATAATAACACGAATGAAAACAAGTACAGTTTTTTCTCTTATTCTCTTTGTATGTATTGGCTTTATGGCTTGTGAAAAGGGACCCGGTAAAGGAGGAACATCGAAGATCACAGGCAAAGTTACAATACGGGAATATAACCGCGATTTTACCATACAGAAAGCCGAAGATTATCCGGGTGCTAAGGAAGACGTATTTATAATTTATGGCGATGACGCTGTTTACGGAGACAAATTTGAGACCAATTACGATGGGACTTATGAATTTAATTATCTGAGAGAAGGCAGCTACACCGTATATGCCTACTCAAAGGACTCTACAAAAAATTATGATTTGACTTCCGAATTAATTCCTGTTATCCGGCAGGTTGAAATAACCGGGAAAAATCAGACTGTTGAAGTATCGGAAATAATTGTTCTTAAATAGGAATAGTTTTCACAATGATCAGAAAAAGTTTTCCATTTCTTTTGCTTCTGTTGCTGCCCCTTTTTGCAAGAGCACAGAAAAATGACTTCCGAACATGGTATAACCTGGAACTGGAGGGTGAGGCTTTCAAATTGGTGGATTTTTCAGTATCTCCTGAATTAAGACTATGGAATAATAGTAGCCGTTTAGAATCGGTTCTTATAAGCACAGATTTATCAGTTCCTGTTACAAAATTTCTTCGCTTAGGTACCAGGTACAGGTTTCAGATAGACTATGTGAAAGATGATTTGACAAAATACATTCACCGGTATGGCTTTTATGCCGAATTTGATTACAGGATCGAAAGATTGAGAATGGCATACAGGGCCATGTATCAGAATGAATACGCCAACTATTCCCGCTCGGAAGACGGAAGAATTCCGGAATCTGTGCACAGGCACAAGATCAGTTTTAAATACAGGAGAAAAGGCTGGGATATTACTCCCGGAGTAGCGGCAGAGATGTTTTTTACTGTCCGGCCAAAATGGATCAATTACCAGCAGAAATTAAGGCTCACAGCAGGCTTTCAATATCGAATAACAAAGGATATCAACATAAATCTTCATTACAAATACCAACAAGAGTACTATGAGAACAATCCGCTTACTTCTCATATCATCAGTACCGGTATAGAATATGAACTCTGATTCGGACGATGAATAGAATGACATGAATTTAACCTGCATTATTCATAAAAATGAATGAATTTTAATTATTTATTTGTGATAC
>CAYQDZ010000033.1:0-18701 GCA_964416375.1 uncultured Bacteroidales bacterium | reverse complement strand
GACTGAACATCTTGATCTTTGTTTTGAACATCATTTATTTTCATTATGAATTTAAAAAGGTTTCAAATCGTATTGCTGAATAAATACTTATCCCGAATCATATTTATTTATTTTTAATCACATTAAAAACACATCAATTATGATTATTATTATTGCTATTGCAGTTGTTCTGGTTCTTATTATTATTGGAATTTACAACTCACTTATTCGTAAAAAAAACGATGCGGAAAATGCATTTGCATCCATAGATGCCATGCTTAAAAAAAGGTACGACCTTATTCCTAACCTGGTTAGTACAGTGAAAGAGTACATGAAACATGAGAGTAGTATATTATATGAAATAACCCAGATGCGCACGAAAGCAATTGAAGGGGGATTATCCGGAGATGATCGTGTAAATCTGGACAACAAAATATCAAAACAAATGGCAGGTATCATGGTGGCGGTTGAAAATTATCCTGATCTGAAAGCGAATCAGAATTTTCTTCAGTTACAAGCTTCATGGAATGAGATTGAGGAACAAATATCAGCAGCCCGCAGAACATTCAATGCAGCTATTACAGCCTACAATAATGCTGTCGAAACTTTTCCTTCCAATCTGATAGCAAACAGCATGGGCTATAAAAGGAAACAATTGTTTGAAATTCCTGAAACTGAAAGACAAAACATGAATGCAAAAGATCTTTTTAATTCATAAATAGCATGAATGAAGAATATGAAGTATCCTTCAGGAAGTATTATGATAACCAATTGCTGCCTGATCTAAAAATCCTGGATAAGCAACGGATAAAGGTTGGCAGAAGGGTTGCGATGATAGGCCTGCTGACAGCAATTGTAATTTTACTGGAAGCAAAGTTTATTCCCCTTCAGAAAAACGAATGGATGTGGTTTATACAATTAGGTACCGCAATCATCGGCTTTGTTATCATCAGTATAGTCAGCAAAGGGTATCGCAAAAGTTTTAAAGAAAAAATTATTTCCAAGATTGTTTTGTATTTTGATGAAAGCCTGACTTATCAACCGGAAGGGGCAATCTCAAAATCTGATTTTTTAGATAGTAATATTTTCCAGCATCGTTGTGATGTATACAAAGGGGAAGATTATGTGCAGGGGAAAATTGGTAAGACAGCCATAGAATTTTCAGAGGTGAAAGCTCAATACAGACAAACAAGTAGTTCAGGTTCAGGTAGTAAAAGCAACTATGTAACGTATTTTAAAGGTTTGTTTTTTATAGCTGATTTTAATAAACATTTTAGTACAAGGACGGTTGTACTTCCTGATTTTTCTGAAAAAACTTTTGGTAAGATTGGACAGAAGTTTCAATCCCTGAACTTTACGCGAGGGAAGCTGATTAAACTTGAAAATCCTGAATTTGAGAAAGAATTTGTTGTATATGGTGATGATCAGGTTGAAGCCCGATATATTTTATCTCCTTCTTTCATGGAGAGGATCCTGAATTTCAAAAGAAAATGGAACTCAAAAGTTTATCTATCCTTTCACAATTCCAAAGTGTATGTTGCAATCTGGATGAAAAATAATTTATTTGAAACCAGATTATTTAAGTCCATTCTTGAGTATTCCTTTATTAAAAAGAATGCGCAATATATATGGCTGCTGATCGGAATAGTAAATGATTTAAATCTGAATACCAGAATTTGGAGTAAACAATAAAATACATGCGGTAACGGAAGCCATACTATAAAGTTGCATCTTCAATTTCCAGGTACCTGAATTGACTTCTATATAATGATTCTTCGAATATTTCGGCCGTTTCCACACTGTCATCATCGCCTTCCTCATAATGCCAGTTGATCAATATATTGAGCACATTGCTATTGGCATCGAGATGTTTAAAAAGATCCATGAGTTTTTTTGAAGAGGCTGTATTGAAATATTCCAGGTTAATATCTAATATTACACAATTGGATTCAAGTTCAGAAACAAAAGAAATCAAAGGATCATAGAATTGAGATACATTTTCGGGAAAAGATCTTCCTTCCATTTTAAGTTTGCCACATGGGCTGAATTCAACCATCGGAGTATGACTTGATGCTTCCAGTACGATAGTTTCCATGATAGAGTTTGTTATTGTTTCTGCTTATTGTTACGTTGACCATTTCTCATAGTTAATCTCAATTGATTAAGTAATGAAAAAAGGTGATATTCGTCACTATTTAATGGGTGAAAACCCAATAGCTGTTTTGGTGTAAAATCAAGACAAGCGTGGTGGTAAAATGGGATCTATTATTCTGATTATCAATAATGTTTAATTTACATGATCCCGGAATTTACGGCCTATTCACATAGTCCTGTATATGCATACATGCCAAAATAAGTGCCAACAAATCCTCCTGCAACATGGGTACTTAAGATCGTACCGTCCACATCTTCTTTTAGCAATTTCCAGTCATCGGGTTGAAGAGCATAATAGAAATTGTAGTATTTTCCTCTCACTTCTGTTTTCAGGTACAAGGCGGCATCTTTTTCAAGATCAATTGCGATACCGGCCAGTTCAACAGGATGAAAAGATCCTCCTTTCTCTAGTATTACAGACAAACCTTCTTCTTTAAGAGTCAATCCCATGAAATAATAATGTTTCTCATTCTGAAATGCAACAATTCCTGCTTTATCGCCTGAGTTTTGCGGATTGAACTGAAGTACAACAGAGGCTGAACAATAATTGTGTTGTTGGCGGCGACCTATAAACGATGGCTGCAAAGAAGTATCGTATATGGCAACATTTCTTGCCTTAATCAGAAGTTTATTGCTTTCCATCCGATACCATTTTTCATGAGGTGTTCTTATCATATTATAGATCAGGGCAAGAGAAGTGTCTGTAAACTCATCACGAAAAGTAAAATTGCCGTTTATGGGCATGATATCTTCGGACTGGTTTGGTAAAGTGGGCTTAATATGCGAATAGGGAATATGATTATCACAGGTCAGAATAGATGGCCATCCATTTATCCATGTAACAGGTAAAAGAAAAGTCTGTCGGCCGGTATTGTAATAATCTTTTTCATACGGTGTGCATCCAAGAAAAACTGCCCACCATTCACCATTTTGTGTCTCAACCAGATCGGCATGTCCGGCACAAGTTACAGGATTGGGTCGTTTTGAATCGAGATGGCGTTGTGTTAAAATAGGATTTTTAACCCAGGGCAGATAAGGGCCCCAAACATCCTGACTGCGGAAAACTACCTCTGAATGATCAATGCTGGTACCTCCTTCTGCTGCAATCAGATAATAATATCCATTGGTTTTGTAAATATGCGGACCCTCAATCCAGATGGGTTTTTTAATGATATCAACACCTCCATATACAATTATCTTTCTCGGTCCGATGAGTTTTAAACTATCTTTATCAAATTCCTGTATCCAGATTGCCCGGTGTCCCTCATATAATGGTTCACCCTCAGGAGTACCGTTATTTACAAGATAGGCTTTTCCGTCATCATTAAAAAATAAGGATGGATCTATACCATCAAGAGGAATTAAGACCGGGTCGGACCATGGCCCTATCGGGTCTTTAGCGGTAACAACAAAGTTGCCGATACCGTCAACTATGGTGCTAACAACAAAGAACAAACTATCGTGGTAACTGATTGAAGGTGCAAAAACTCCCCGCGAAATGCCAAGTCCATCCAGATTAAGTTGTGAGGGTCGATCCAGAACATGTCCGATCTGAGTCCAGTTTACAAGATCCTTGCTACGAAAAATTGGTATTCCGGGAAAAAACGAAAAAGATGAATTTACAATGTAATAGTCTTCATCTACTAAGACTATGCTGGGATCGGGATAAAATCCGGATAAAACAGGATTCAGGTATTCATCGGGTCCGGGTTCAAGGCCCTCATAAACAGGATCGTATCCCTGGTACTCAAACCAGTCGAAGGCAGCAAAGCCATTCGGGATATCATTAGGGTCATTTGTTGTTTGACATGAAAAGAATATAAGGGTTGGTAAAAGTACCCATATGCTTAAAAGATCTGATGTTATTTTTTTCATATAAACTTGAATTTAATTCACCGAAAATAGAAAGAATATCTGCTTTAATGGTTGAAAAGAAACAGAATTTATCCTTCAAATTTGGTTTCGCATTCTGAGGAAGCGATACATTGTACAAACAAAGCATTCTTTTATGATATCGTATACAGAACTGGAAAATAAGCTATCGAATTCAATTTGAACTACGATTTCGTGCAAATAATAAGGAATATGCAGTAATTTGTATGCAACAAACTTGAAGGATATGAAACAAATGCTTATCCATGGCAATCGCATTCTATTCCGTCGTGTTTTGCCTGTTTTTTTTCTGGTCATTTTATTTGTCTTTTGTTCAGCCTGTAAAACAGGTAGAAAGTATCCTGACGATCATTCGAAATGCAGGGACAGGATTTCATATCCATTGTATGATCCGGCTTCAGATTTAGGAAAATTATTTCGCGATGTACAACTTGCCGGAATTTCCCCCGACTCAAAAACATTTTCTGATTGCCAGGCTCTTTTCCCTCCTGATACCATTCTGAGTTGGTACAATAATCAGAAAGAACAAGATAATTTCAACCTCAGGTCTTTTGTTGGTCATTGTTTCAGGTGTTTTGTTGATAGTTCACCAGAAAATATTCCTGCAGGCAGGAATATTGAGTCACACCTGCATTTCCATTGGGATTACCTTACCCGTGAAGATCTTTATGATTCATTAATAAGCAGTCATATATCCCTGGTTTATCCCTATGTGGTTCCGGGAGGTCGCTTCAGGGAGATGTATTACTGGGACAGCTACTTTACCATGGAAGGGCTGGCAGTTTCGGGCCGGATGGATCTTGTTGAGGATATGCTTAATAATTTTGCCTGCCTTATTGAATTATTTGGTCATATACCAAATGGAAACCGCAGCTATTATCTTAGCCGTTCGCAACCCCCTTTCTTTGCAGAAATGATTCAGCTGTATATACGGGAGAAAGGTGATTCTGCCGGATTGAAATACCTGAATGCATTGATCAGAGAATACGACTTTTGGATGAGCTCAGGTGGTGGAGATATTGGCAAACGAACGGTAAAAGTTCAAAATACTATTCTCAATCGCTATTGGGATGATAAGTCTGCTCCAAGAGCCGAAGCTTACAAAGAAGATTTTTTACTGGCAGAAGATCTTTCAGAAAAAGAAAAACAGATGCTCTATCGAAATATTCGTGCTGCCTGTGAATCGGGATGGGATTTTAGCAGTCGATGGTTCCGAGATGGACAGTCTTTGGAAACAATTCATACAAGCGAAATTTTACCTGTCGATCTCAATTGCCTTATGTATAACATGGAGATGACTCTTTCAAAACTTTACGCCTTAAAGAATCATGGCGATAGCACAGAGTGGTATCTTAAACAGGCAACGGAAAGAAAAGAATTGTTGAATGAAATTTTCTGGAGTGATGATCAGAATTTTTATTTTGATTATGACTTTGTTCAGCATAAGACAACAGAAATACCAACCCTGGCTGCTGTTTTCCCATTGTATTTTCGAATAGCAACTACCCATCAGGCAGAAAAGGTTTCTGAGTGGCTGGAAAAGGAATTTCTTCAGCCTGGTGGCCTGGTGACTACATTCAATACAACAGGTGAGCAATGGGATGCACCGAACGGATGGCCTCCTTTGCAATGGATTGCCATATGTGGATTAGAAAATTATGGTTACCATGAATTGGCAGGCAAAATTGCAAATCGCTGGCTAAAACTCAATAAGCAGGTTTACCGGAACACAGGAAAAATGATGGAAAAGTATAATGTGGTTGATTTGAGCCTGACAGCAGGCGGAGGTGAGTATCCGCTACAGGATGGTTTTGGCTGGACAAATGGAGTGTATCTTGCACTCATCAAAAAAGGGTACTCATCAGAATAATACTTTCACTGCACAATAAGTAACAGTAACTATCGTTATTAAAAATAAACTACAATTGTAGTTGATAATTAAAAAATATAGTTGTATGTTTGTTCAAAACATGAAACTATGCAAGAATTAACCAGGGCACAGGAAGAAATCCTAAAGATCTTATGGGAGATAGAGGAAGGGGTTGTAACGGATGTTATAGCAAAAATTTCCGATCCCAAACCTGCTTACAATACTGTTTCTACAGTAATAAAAGTATTGGAGAAAAAGGAATTTGTTACACATAAAGTATACGGCAAAACCCATGTATACTTTCCGATTGTAAGCAAAAAGGAATATGCCCATTTTGTGCTGAAAGACTCTCTGAAAGGTTTTTTCAATGGCTCAATTCAGCAGGCAGTATCTTATTTTGTAAAACAGAAAGATGCCAGTATCTCTGAATTGGAAGAGCTAAAGCAACTTATTGAACAGGAAATAGAAAAACATAAAAATTGAGTCATGGAAAAATATTTTGTATATATAGTTATATCTGCCATTTGCTTATCAGTATTCTACGGTATTTTTAGAATTGTACATAAATCTGATATAGCTTTTAAGACCATGAGACTCTATTTAATGAGTGCTTTATTAATCTCAATTGTTCTCCCTCTTACAAACTTTCAATTGGAACTTCCTTCCTTTAATAATGGCTCTTCCAATGAAGCAATAGTTGTATCTGAGAAGCAAGCTGTTAATGAAGATAATTCTGCTAACTATAGTGTTAACGATGCCGGGAATAGTATTACATTATTATTGGAAGCAGGAAATACGAAATGGAACTATAAAGGAATATTGGCATTAATATATTTTGGTATTACAGGCATACTATGTTTTCGCCTATTAGTTAATTTAAGCAGAATTATTCTTCTCTGGTATAATTCAGAGAGCATCAATAAACAAGAGTTAGTTATAAAGACTACCACGCAGATAAAGAATTCATTTTCCTTTTTTCATGGTATTTTTCTTAACAAAGAAGAAAAAACAGATGAAGAAATAAACAGCATAATAGCACACGAAAGCATTCATGCTTCGCAACTTCATTCCTTTGATATTTTATTGATTGAGCTGCTATCGGCCGCAATGTGGTTCAATCCGGTGGTATGGATGATGCGAAAATCGCTGCAGCAAATTCATGAATACCTGGCCGATGAAGGAGCACTCAGTACAGGAGTCAACAAACCAAAGTACCAGGCACTCCTTCTTAACCAGGTTGCCGAAGAGCGGTTGATCGCCCTCTCTTCGGGATTTAATCCTGCTTATCGGACAGGCAGGCATTCATTAATTAAAAAACGAATCATTATGATGACAAAACCGAAGTTAAGTCAGAAAACAAATTTAAAAATTCTGACAATTATTCCCGTTGCAGCCGTACTTTTTCTGGGGGTGGCCTGCGTAAACGGGCAAATTGGAAAAAATAATCAGGTAGTTACAGCAATTGCCCCTGTGAAGATGAATGTTATGTACCTTGGAGTTGACAATCCGGTAGATATTGCAGTCTCCGGATATGATCCCACTGAAATTGAAGTAGAAGTGGAAAATGGCAGGAGTATTGGAAAGGAAGGTAAGTATATCATTCGACCCATTCGACCAGGATCCCTAAGCATTAATGTATCCGCCAATGGGAAATTAATTAAATCCACAGAATTCCGGGTTAAAACTGTTCCAGATCCGGTAGCTAAGGTTGCAGGGAAAAAAGGAGGGGAAATCAGCAAAGAGGATTTATTAAAATCCGGAAAGGTAATTGTTGATATGGAGAATTTTGATTTTGATCTTTCTTTTGAAATTGTATCCTATGTAATGAGTGCTACAGTTCCTGGTTCTTATGAGGTTCGGGAAGAGATATCAAAAACTGAATCATTTTCTCCACAGCAAATCAACTTGATCAATTCATTGATAAAAAATCAAAAACTTATGATCGAAGAAATCAAGGCTAAAGGTCCTGACGGAAGTATCCGTAATATGGGATCCCTGGTATTTACCATTTTGTAATTCTAAGCGAAAATTTCATGTAAGTGCATTATCCCCGGTCTCTTTTCCGGGGATTTTCTTACATTTTTTATGATAAGCAGATACTATATTATTAACAATAGTGTTCTTTTAATACACAAATAAAAGAGCTATGACTTCAGAAAGTAATTGTAAATCAATCTCCAAAACTACCTGGAAAACTGCGTTACTAATAGTAGTATTTTACATTTTATCTGTAAACTCAACAAGTGCAACTAATTATAGGTTTATCAAAGGAAACCATAGTCTGACAGAGATGCAGGATGATAAGCAAGAAAAAACCGTTATTTTCTATATTGTAGATGGGGAACCTATGTCTGCAAAAGATGTGGATAAGCTTAAAATTGAAGATATTGAACAGATGGAATATGTGAAGGAAAAGGAAAAAATTAAGCTTTATACCGATGAGGATGTAGATACGGTAGTCCTGATCACAACAAAAAATAAAAAGAAAGAAGAAGAATGATGCAGGGAATATTCCTCATTTTGTATTGAGTTCTACTATTCTAAAGGACTTACGCAAATTCTATTGTACTTCTATTTAGAAATCCTTTGCTTACCTTTGCGGCTCAATAATTTCATTTATGTCAAGAGTTCGGGCTAAAAAGGGTTTGGGGCAACATTTTCTTGTTGATAAGAACATTGCTCTGAAAGTTGTGGAGAGTCTGCAAAAAGGCAAGTACAATACCTTGCTGGAAGTAGGCCCGGGGAGAGGAGTGCTCACCGAATATCTATTGAAACAGGAAGAAAATGAATTTATTGCTGTTGAACTCGATAAAGATTCCATTGATTTTCTTCACCTTAACTACCCACAGGATAAAGAGAAATTCGTTTTCGAAGATTTTTTACACTATTCATTTGATGGACTGAAAGAGCCTATAGCCATCATTGGTAATTTCCCCTATTTCATATCCAGCCAGATTTTTTTTAAGGTTCTCGAAAATCATGACAAAGTGAGTCAGGTGGTTTGCATGATACAAAAAGAAGTTGCTGAACGGATTGCTTCACCTCCCGGAAATAGGACCTATGGTATTTTAAGTGTTTTTTTGCAAGCCTATTACGATATCGATTATTTGTTTACCGTACATGAACATTGTTTTTCTCCTGCTCCAAAGGTAAAGTCTGCCGTAATCAGACTTACAAGGAACACAACCGAAGAATTGGATTGTAATCGCACCTTGTTTTTCAGGGTTGTGAAAGGAGCTTTCAATCAACGCAGGAAAATGATTCGTAACTCTCTTAAAAGTATTTTTTTAAATTTGCCACTTGAAAGTGAATTGCTATCCAAAAGACCGGAACAACTTTCTGTAAATCAGTTCACTGAACTAACGAATTCAATTGAGGAGTTAAATCCTTAAAAACTTATTCTCATGGCAGTACAATTTGAACTTACACGTGAATTTGTTGACAATCTCAAAGAAGCGGTCAATAATAACAAAGAAGAAACAGTTTTTGAACTCATTAAAAATCTTCATGCTGCAGACATTGCTGAGCTTTATGGAGGTTTAAGCATCGATGAGGCGAAATTTGTATACTTATTGCTGGATAATGAATTGGCTGCCGCTGTACTGAAAGAATTGGAAGAGGATGACAGGGATAGTTTCCTGAAAGCATTACCAAGTGAAATTATAGCCAAGCAATTCATTGACAAAATGGATTCTGATGATGCGGCTGACATACTTGGTGATTTGCCGGAAGAGAAGAAGGATGAGGTTTTGCAGAACATTGATGATATTGAGCAGGCCGGTGAGATTGTCGACTTGCTGAGCTATCATGAAGATAGTGCAGGTGGATTGATGGCAAAGGAGCTGATAAAGGTGAATGAGAACCTGGATGTTGAAACTTGTATTCGTGAAATTCGCAAACAGGCTTCGGAAGTAGATGAAGTATATTATGTATATGTAGTGGATGATAAAGACATTCTGAAAGGGATGATTTCACTGAAACGACTTATGCTTGCGCGCTCCAATGCCAAAGTAAAGAATATTTTCAAACCCGATATTATTTCTGTGAACACAGATACCGATTCTGAAGATGTAGCAAATATTATGGAGAAATATGACATCATTGCTCTTCCGGTTGTTGATGCTATTGGCCGTCTTACGGGACGTATAACAATTGATGATGTGGTAGATGTGATAAAGGAGGAAGCTGAGAAGGACTACCAGATGATTTCCGGTATTACCGAAGATGTGGAACCTAGCGATAATGTTTTTGTGCTCACACGAGCACGCATCCCATGGTTATTCATCGGCTTGGTAGGTGGTATTTTGGGTGCTCATGTGATAGGAATCTATGAACTGGAAATATTAAGGGATCCCAGGCTGGCCATGTTCCTTCCTTTAATTGCCGCCATGGCAGGGAATGTTGGTGTACAATCCTCCTCAATAGTGGTGCAGGGCATTGCCAATAAAACCATTGACTTTGATTCTACCTGGAAAAAGATACTTAAAGAATTCTCCATAGCCTTTATTATCGGGCTTACATTTTCTGTTTTAATTCTCGTATACAACCTGCTTTTCAGTGATTCAATTCAATTGACACTTACCGTGAGCAGTGCTTTATTTAGCGTAATTTTATTTGCCTCGGTTTTTGGCACTTTTATTCCATTAATTCTTAATCGTTTTAAAATAGATCCTGCCGTAGCAACCGGTCCATTTATTACCACCATGAATGATATCATTGGTATGTTCATTTACCTGGGATTAGGTCGGTTTTTATATGGCGTTTTTGCATAATAAGGTACATTTTTATTTATTCTGTTGTTTTTGAAATGAAAGAAGATTTTCTGTTTTCAGGATTAAGTTTTTAACCATTTGGGATAGATTTTAACAATTTGAAGATCAATAAAACCTGGAACCTAAAAAGTTAATATCTTAGATGACACATCAAATTTGATCAATTTTTTTATAAACATAAAAATGTAAATGAGTACAACAAAAAAAATTAAAACAGCCCTTGTATCAGTCTATCATAAAGACAGGATAGATGAGATCTGTACGAAACTTAACGAACTGGGAATCCAAATCATTTCCACAGGAGGAACGAAATCTTTTATAGAAGAGTTGGATGTGCCGGTTTCAGCAGTGGAAGAAATAACAACTTATCCTTCCATTCTTGGCGGCAGAGTAAAAACTCTGCATCCAAAAATATTCGGAGGCATCCTGTCAAGAAGAGATGAAGCTCTGGATAATGAGCAGGTGAAGCAGTATGCAATACCTGAAATTGATCTGGTTGTTGTTGATCTTTATCCTTTTGAAGAGACTGTTGCCTCACGTGCCAGTGAGCAGGATATTATTGAAAAAATTGATATCGGGGGGATTTCCCTGATCCGGGCTGCTGCAAAAAACTTTAAGGATGTAGTGATAATATCCTCGCAAAATCAGTATAGCGATTTGTTAGACATACTGAAAGATGGTGCTGAAACCATCCTTGAGAAAAGAAAAGAACTTGCAATGAAAGCCTTTGATATTTCATCTCATTATGACACAGCGATCTTTAATTTCTTTCATACAGATTCCGATGAAAAGGTTTTCAAGTATAGCAAAGTTCCGGCCAAGGTATTGCGCTATGGAGAGAATCCTCACCAGGAGGGAGTTTTTTATGGTGTTTTCAGTGATTTATTTGATCAGGTGCATGGTAAAGAAATATCCTATAATAATCTTCTTGACATTGAAGCAGCTGTACACCTGATCGATGAATTTGAAGATACCACTTTTGCCATATTAAAACACAACAATGCTTGTGGTATTGCATCGAGGGATGTTCTTGTTGATGCATACAAAAATGCATTAGCCGGAGATCCGGTTTCAGCTTTTGGAGGCATTCTTATTACAAACCGGGAAATAGATAAAGCAACGGCCACCGAAATAAATGAACTTTTTTGTGAAGTGGTCATTGCACCGATTTATGCAAATGATGCCCTGGAGATTCTGAAATCCAAAAAGAACAGGATTATACTGATCAGAAAAGACTGTGAATTACCTGAAAAGCAATTTCGATCATTACTCAACGGGGTTCTTGAACAGGATAGGGACACATCAATGGAAAACAAGGGAATGATGAAACCTGCAACAAAAAAAGTTCCTACAGATCAGGAATATGTTGACCTCGAATTTGCAAATAAACTGGTAAAACACTCCAAATCAAATACTATTGTTTTAGCGAAAAATAAGCAATTGATGGCTAGCGGAGTAGGGCAGACTTCAAGAGTTGATGCCTTAAGACAGGCAATTGAAAAAGCAAAGAATTTTGGTTTTGAACTAAAAGGAGGAGTCATGTCGTCCGATGCTTTTTTCCCCTTTCCCGATTGTGTTGAAATTGTCCATGGTGTAGGCATTACATGTGTTGTGCAACCGGGAGGATCGATCAGGGATAAAGATTCCATTGAATTTTGCGATCAACACAATATGTCAATGGTATTTACCGGAATAAGACATTTCAAACATTAATTGTTATTTCTTCAAGGAAAAATAAACCTTTCTCTGAACAAATCGTACTATTGATTTTTACTGATATAATAAGTCTTTATTCAGGAAATAAAAGAGAATTCAAAATAATTGTTGATTTCTTGCTAGTTTCGCTAAAAAACTTATGAAAATTCTTCTTAGTTTTATGAATTAATCTGTTATTAACACTAACACAACTTGAGCAGATGGGATTGTTTTCATTTCTTACACAGGAGATAGCGATAGACCTTGGGACAGCTAACACAATAATTATTCATAATGATAAAGTAGTAGTTGATGAGCCATCCATTGTGGCCATTGATCAGTCTACAGGTAAATTACTTGCCATTGGTACCATAGCATGGCAGATGCATGGTAAAACGCACGAAAATATTAAGACAATACGTCCACTTCGGGATGGAGTAATTGCAGACTTTAATGCTGCAGAAATGATGATCAGAGGAATGATCAAAATGATTAATCCCAAGCAAAAGTTTTTCACTCCAACATTAAGGATGGTCGTATGTATACCTTCCGGAAGTACCGAAGTTGAAGTACGTGCTGTAAGAGACTCATCTGAACATGCCGGAGGGCGTGATGTGTACCTGATTTACGAACCTATGGCGGCAGCCATTGGTATTGGCATTGATGTTGAAGAACCTGAAGGAAGCATGGTCGTTGATATTGGTGGAGGCACAACGGAAATTGCTGTTATTGCGCTTGGTGGCATAGTTTGCAATCAGTCAATTCGTATTGCAGGGGATGGTTTTACGGCTGATATTCAGGCTTATATGAGGCATCAGCATAACATAAAAATTGGTGACCGCACAGCTGAAGATATTAAGATTGAAGTAGGATCTGCTCTTCCTGATCTGGATATTCCTCCTCCCGATTATAATGTTCGCGGTCCAAATTTAATGACTGCCATGCCTATAGAAATTCCTATTTCCTACCAGGAAATATCACATTGTCTGGATAAATCTTTATCAAAAGTTGAATCTGCCATCATATCTGTTCTTGAGCAAACTCCTCCTGAATTGTATGCCGATATAGTTAGCAAGGGTATTTATCTGGCTGGCGGTGGTGCTTTACTAAGAGGCCTTGATAAGCGTTTAACAGATAAAATCAATATTCCGTTTCATATAGCTGAAGATCCCTTACATGCTATTGCCAGAGGCACCGGTATTGCACTAAAAAATGTAGACAAATTTTCATTCCTGCTTCGTTGAAAATGAAGACTACTTATGAAGAACCTTTTTCAATTCCTTTATCGATACCATTCATTCATGTTGTTTCTGGTTCTGGAGATAATAGCCTTCATATTCATAGCAAACTTCAATAGTTTTCATCGCAGCAAACTCTTTACTATAAGACATGCTGTTTTAGGAGGTGTAACGGTTAAGTTTGATAATTATTCCCAATACCTATCCCTTATCAGGGAAAATAAAGCTTTAAAGGAAGAGAATGTGAAACTTTATAATCTTCTTCCAGGCTCCTATTTCAATCCAACAACAAAATATTTACCCGACACGAATGTGACAGATAGAAAATTTGATTTTATTGGAGCCAGGGTAATCAATAATTCTACAAACAAGCAATATAACTTCATCACGTTAAATAAAGGAATGCGACATGGAATAGAACCTGAAATGGCAGTTATTTGCGATAATGGTATTGTTGGTGTTGTGAAAGAATCTTCAGAAAATTTTGCTGCCGTAGTATCCGTATTGAACAGGGAGTTTTTTCCTAATGCCATGATAGAGAGAAACAGGTACTTTGGCTATATTGAATGGTCGGGAAGAAGATATGATAAAGTGATTTTGAAAGAAATTCCGGTACATGTTAAGATTTTGGCAGGAGATACCGTTGTAACAAGCGGACATTCTTCAATATTCCCTGAAGGAATTTTGATTGGAACCGTTGAAAAATATGAATTGGCAGAAGGTATTTTTTATGATATCACTATTGATCTTTCCACAGATTTCAAGAATCTGACTAATGTATTGATAATAAAGAATTTAATAAAAGAAGAACAACTTCAACTTGAAGAAGAAGTAAACCATGATAAAAGTATTAAGCCGTAATATACTGCGATTCTTCATGCTTGTACTTGTGCAGGTTTTGATATTTAATAATATTGAAATCAGCGGATACCTGACTCCCTATATTTATATAATCTTTATTATTTTACTTCCTTTTGAAACCCCTGCCTGGGTAAGTTTGTTGCTCGGTTTTTTTCTTGGACTCTCAATCGATATTTTTACTGAAACCATTGGAATGCACACTGCTTCAACAGTTTTTATTGCGTATATCAGGCCCTATTTTCTGTCAAGCTTTGCTCCGCGTGACGGATATGAACCGGGAACATTCCCAAGGGTGTTTTACTATGGATTACCCTGGTTTATAAAGTATACATCCTTGCTGGTTGTTGCCCATCATTTTATGTTGTTCTTCATCGAAATGTTTAGTTTTCAAGATTTTTTCTCTACCTTACTAAGAGTAATTCTTAGCTCACTTTTTAGCATTACACTCATTGTAATCAGTCAATTTTTTGTTTTCAGAAAATAAGCCATGGAGCAATACATCAACAGAAAGTACATAATTGGAGGCATTATTCTGTTGATCGGGTTGATTTTTACTGTTCGCTTGTTTCTTCTTCAGGTGGTGAATTCTAGTTATAAACTATCTGCTGAAAGCAATACCAGACGGATGGAAATTGTATATCCTGCACGAGGATTAATTTACGACCGAAACGGTGTAATGATTGCACACAACTTACCGTCTTATGATCTTAAAATTGCACCCTATGAATTGGAAGCCTTCGATTCCACTGAACTGTGTGAAATACTTCAAATCGATATCCAGACGCTAAGAGAAGGTATAAGAAGAGTGAAAAACAATCCGAATGAACGATTTAATCCATTTATTAAACAACTATCATCTGAAACCTTCGGTATTCTTAAGGAAAAACAATATAAATTTCCGGGCTTTTACTTTAGTATCAGAACTTTAAGAGAATACGACAGGGAAATTGCTGCTCATTTGCTTGGCTATGTAGGAGAAGTTGATTCAGGCATTATTCTGGAGAATACGTATTATGAACTGGGAGATTATATAGGTATAAGCGGTATAGAATATTCTTACGAAGAATATCTTAAGGGAGAGAAGGGAAGGAAGTATAAATTAATTGATGTTCATGGCAGGGAGCAGGGATCGTACAAAGATGGCCGCTTCGATAGTGATGCAAAACCGGGGAGTAACATTATGATAACGATTGATGCCGATTTGCAGGAATATGGTGAACAGCTTATGCAAAATTATGAAGGCAGCATTGTGGCAATTGAACCTGCTTCAGGAGAAATTCTTGCCTATATTTCCACACCGGCATATAAGCCCTCATTGTTAGTGGGTCGTAAAAGGGAAGAGAATTACTTCGCGCTAAAAAATGATACACTCGAACCTCTTTTCAACCATGCTATCCAGGCACTCTATCCTCCCGGCAGTACTTTTAAAATCGTAAATGCTCTTATCGGGCAACAGGAAAATGTGATCAGCACTCGTACTATGTATTATTGCGATCTTGGATATTATGCCAGGGGAGTAAAAATTGCCTGCCATGCTCATCCATCTCCACTGGACCTTGTACATTCTATTAAGTATTCCTGCAATGCGTATTTTTGCAATGTATTTAGGAAAATAATTGAAGACCCTGATTTTGAATCAGTAGAAGAAGCTTATGTCAATTGGAGAAATCACCTGATATCGATGGGTTTTGCACAACCCATGGGGATAGATCTGCCTTATGAAAAAGGAGGCTTAATACCCCGACCTGATTATTATGACAGATATTATGGAAAAAACAGATGGAAAGCATTGACTATTATATCCATGGCAATAGGGCAGGGAGAAGTTCTGACGACTCCGCTGCAGATTGCAAATCTTGCAACACTGATTTCAAACCGGGGCTATTATTATAGACCTCATGTTGTGAAGAAAATTGACGGAATCGACACCATTAGAAGTACGTTTACAACACCACATCATGTTACCATTGACACAAGCTATTTCGATGTTGTCGTAAATGGTATGGACAAGGCGGTAAATGAATCAGGTGGTACAGCTACATGGGTACGACACAAGGATATTGTTATTTGTGGAAAAACAGGAACGGCTGAAAATCCACATGGCGAAGATCATTCTGTTTTTATGGCCTTTGCTCCAAAAGATGATCCTAAAATAGCAATTTCAGTTTATGTTGAGCATGGAAAATGGGGCGCTTCTTATGCTGCGCCAATTGCCAGTCTTATGATAGAGAAATACCTTACTGATTCCATTGCACCCTATCGGAAATGGATTGAAAAAAGAATGCTTGAACGAAATTTATTACACGTAGAGTGAGACGACAAATAGATACAATAGCGAATACAGATTGGCTGACGGTATTTTTATATCTGTTGCTGGTTGCCTTTGGATGGTTGAACATTTTTGCAGTGAATTTTGAACCGGGGAGTGGTAACTTTTTTCGTTTTGAAAATCGATATGCCATGCAATTGGCATGGATATTAATTTCATTGATTATTGTGGTGTTTATTTTTGTAATTGATAGTCGCTTTTTCTTGTTTGTTGCCTATCCTGCATATGCTCTCAGCATTTTGCTCTTGCTGGCAGTTTTGGTCATAGGCACTGCTGTGCACAGTTCGAAATCATGGATAGTACTAGGACCTGTTAGCATTCAGCCGGCAGAATTTGCCAAGGCGGCAGCCATTTTAGCTGTCGCAAAATATTTGTCGGGTTATAATGTGAAATTAACCCGTTTTAAAGATATTCTTATTTCGTTGGTAATCATTTTTTTTCCGGCAGGACTTATTGCTCTTCAGCCCGATATAGGATCTGTTATAGTCTATGCTGTTTTACTTCTTGTTCTGTATCGTGAAGGATTGCCCGGATGGGTCCTTCTGGTATTGCTCTCGGTTGCAGGATTGTTTCTTGGAATCCTTGCCATCTCACAATTTATTATTGTATCTGTTCTGGCTGGCCTGGCCATGGTAGCTTTTACACTTGTCAGTAAAAAACTTATAAACCTGTTCTGGATAGTACTGATTGCTACAGGCATTGCTACAGGCATAAAATTACTGACCCGTTACACTCATTTTGAATTAAGCAATTACAAAATTCTTCTTATTACAATTGGAATTACTGCATTGATTGCCCTTGTATATGCAATTGGTAAAAAGAACAAAATGGTATATCTCATCGTATTTGCGCTGGTGCTTTCAATCGGTTTTACTTATACTGTTGATCATCTTTTCAATAACGTGCTTAAGGAACATCATCGAAACAGGGTGAATGTAATGCTTGGCCTTGAATCCGATCCATATGGATATGAATACAATGTAAGACAATCAAAAATTGCAATCGGGTCAGGAGGTTTTACAGGAAAGGGATTTTTGCAGGGAACACAAACCAAATTTCGGTTTGTTCCTGAGCAGAGTACCGATTTTATATTTTGTACTGTTGGAGAAGAATGGGGATTTCTTGGGTCATTTGGTCTTGTTCTTATTTATGTCGGATTATTGATAAGACTTATTATTTTGTCAGAACGTCAGCGATCCCCTTTTAGCAGAATCTATGGATATGGAGTATTATCTGTCTTGTTTTTTCATTTCGCAATCAATATCGGAATGACGATCGGATTGTTCCCGGTTATTGGTATTCCCTTACCTTTTCTCAGCTATGGGGGTTCTTCACTTTTTGCCTTTACCATTATGTTGTTCATTTTTATTCGTCTTGATTCAACACGTAAAGTTTATCTGATATAGACACCGGAGATATAAACACAAGTTAAATCAATATGTCATTGTTTTTCAATCGTATGGTAATACCCCTTTTGAATATCACATATTTCAAAAGCTCTGGGAAAAATGTCAGAAATTCACTTTGTAATTGTATGTAATATTTTCTAATGATTTCTCTGGCAAATTCACTGTGGTCAGGAAGAGTTGTTCGCATCGACATTCGGTTTAATACCATGATTATTCCTTCTATGGATTTGTAAATTCCAATCCAATCGTTCTTGATAAATGATGGCACAAAAAACTGTACGCGCTCCGGAAGTATGGAATAATTTTTTTTCAAACATTCAAACACACTTTCCTTAAAGTCATCGAGAGGTTGGGCAGCAAAAAAATCCCAACTGTTGGCCAAATAATGGTCGTAAAGAATATCAACAATAATACCGGAATATTTGTGATAACATTTTGAAAAGTAGATCTTACTTTGATGGACAATTTTATGGTTATCAGTGAAGGAATCAATTCTTCGAT
>CAYQDZ010000032.1:0-19140 GCA_964416375.1 uncultured Bacteroidales bacterium | reverse complement strand
AAGATGAAATGTATCCATATGTTCTAAACGATACAATACTGTATTTCACTTCGGCTGGACACAATGGTCTTGGAGGCCTGGACCTGTATACTGTTAAACTAAACCACGAAAACAGCTCTCCAAAAAACCTGGGCAGTAAAGTCAACTCAAAATATGATGATTACAGTCTTTCATTCTCTCCCGAAGGATTAACAGGCTATTTTTGTTCAAACAGGCCCGGGGGTTTTGGTAAGGAAGATATTTATCGCTTACAACTTCTGGACCTGAAGATAAAATATGCTGCCTATCGGTTTAAGAGAAAACCCTTCATAGAAGACGACAAAATAAACCTTTATCTAAGTAGTGGCGATGAATACAATATTGCGTCAGACGATAATACAGGTTTTAATTTTAGTTTTCAGCCTGAAGAAAATTATAAAATGGTTATTCAACATGAGAATGTCCTGGCCAATGACATAATGAATAATAATAAACTTTCTGCGGACCAGAGAAAAAAAGAATTTCTTAATCCCAAACCAATTCAAAGGACCGATATTCGACTTAAATCAGGCATGAGGTATCAGTTTATCGCAGGAATGAAGCCAATTAGCGAGGAGTATAAAAGTGCACTCAATGAAATGTCTAAAGACTACCAGGATCCTAATAGCAGTACTATTGACCTGACTGCATTAGCAAAAGAACTTCTTTTGAGCGATGGTGAAATATATACCATTCGATTTGTAAAAGATGATAATCAATATTCGGATAATAAGGCCAAAGAAGAATCAAGTTTATTCATTAACGACAAGACAATACCTGTTTCCGGAGAATCCTTTTTTATTGTTTTGCCTTTGGATATTGAAGTGAATTTTAATATCCTGACTGACATTGCTCATTTCAAGGAAACTTTTAGCCCTAAAAAGGCAGGCACTGTTAAAGTAGATGCAAGTCCTGTTTATAAGGAGGAACCCGCAGAAACATCAGAGGGTTTTCCTATTCTTGTGAATACGGAGTCTTTTAACGAGGTATCAAAAAACAAGATATCGGCTACGGAACTTACAATAATTCCCGGCACAATGTATATTCTTACTTTTCGTAAAACTGATGCCGGCCCGGAAGACCTGGGAGTAGTTGTTCCTCTGACCAAAGGGGTAAAATATAATCTCGGCACGGCAGCTCAGTCAAAAAACGAATACAATAAAGCACTTTCACAAATGACGGCAGGGCAAGCAGGGACCACCCAACCCAATGAAGAACTGATTGATATATCCGTGTTATCAAAAGAGCTGGATATATTGTCAGAAAAAGACATTGTGTTTAGCCTTATACCTGCCAGAAAAATTGCTTCGCAAACTTCCGGAGCCAGGAATGTACTTACAACTTTAGCTGTTGATGGCAGAAAATATTTTATTACCAGTGTACAAAGGTTGCAGGTAAACCTTAAGCTTGATCAGGATAATAAAGTGAATATTCAGACTGATCTGGCCTACGTTCAGGAAAATTTTGAGCCTTCTGCCATTGCTATTAAGGTAGATACAACCTCATTCAATAAAGACCTAATAACCGACCCTGTATTTGATGTTGTAGTTATCAATTTTGATTTAAATAAATATTCAATCAGACCTGATGCAAGGAGTATAATTGAAAATAAAGTTAGTGAGGTATTAAAAGGCGATAGCCGGCTTTATGTAACCATTAAAGGTTATACTGATCCCCTTGGAGATGATGCATACAATGAAAAACTTTCAAGGAATCGAGCCCTGGCGGTAAAAGATTTTCTTGCAAGTAAGGGTATAGGGGAGAATAGAATTCGAACCTTCTCCTTTGGTGAGTCACTATCGCTGAAGGAAGGTGTGAATTGGGAAGATTTAAGCGAAGCTGAACTCCAGAAACACCGTAAAGTTGAAATCGTGATTTATTTACCAAAGTAAAAAAATCGATTTATGATACCTCATAAATTTTTGCCATACACCAATACTAGTAGTAAAAATAGAAATAATAAGTAATGAAAAAATAATTAAAATATAAGCCAGCAATGCATTTCCAAAATATCGTCGTTTTCTGCTTGTGAGTATAAAGGCAGCTAAAAATAATGACTGAAAAATTGATATTAAGCTAACTATTCGGAATATATCAAGTATCATATTTTCTAATTCGATTCATCATTAAGCTTGTTTAACCATGCCATGGTTAAGAAGGTGTCTGGTCCTAAAATATGGCTACAAGTCAAACATTAAAATATGCTACGTTTTTGAATGTTATATTTGGAGTTTTATATCCTAATGAAAAATGAAGTCTTTAGGAATAATAAATCTCAATTGCATTTTTAATTGCTTCATATACCAGGGGAACCCTTGTTCGCCATACCGGGTTGTAAGGCGTTTTATTCTAATCATCATGTTCTACTCTTGTTATAAAAAAATCATCTGTTTTTTTAAGTCCATCAAAAGCATTACTTTTTTTTTGTTTACACTGTACAAAACCTTGCGACCCAGCGACCCAGCTATTTTTTATATGCGACTTTTTGTAGCCAGGAACTTATAAATCAAACCATTTCTATTTTCAACTACCCAAATCAAACATATTCGCAATATCATGTTTGGATAACATTTTAAAGGCTACCATTGACTCTGTTTTAACAATACCATCTATCATTGCAATTTTCTCAGTAATTAATTCAGGTAAGTCGTCATTATTTTTAAGTCGTATTATAGCAACAAGGTCAAATTTACCACTTACTGAAAAAACCTCGGTTATCCCATCAATTCCTGATAGTTGCTCACCAATTATATTAATTTTAGTGCTTTCCGTATTTATCAGAATAATTGCTGTAATCATAATCTTTTTCTTTTTTAATTGCTAATAAATTTAACATTTAATTGTTTCTACAAGTTAATAAATATCATCACAATATGAATTTGAATTTCATTCTGTTTTTAAACATGTATGATACGCTGTCAAGATGTTTAATTTGATGATAATCATAATGAGCTTTTTTTCTAGGCGGATATGTAGTTGTTAATGTATCATTATTAAACCTATATATGATAATTTCTCTATGTTTCTCAGGATTATTTATTTTTTGTAGTTCAAAGTCCTTATTTGATGAAAAGTCCAATAAAAAATCAATCCTTAAGCAAAGGTTTTTGTTTAAATCATAAAACAATCCATTTTCTAAATCGAATCCAATTGGATGATAGGGGGTATCTTTTGTCTCTTTTATAGAATCATTTATGCTCTCCTCATAAGTTTGCCGAATTAAATCAATTCGCAAATTATTTATTTCTCTATCAGGTCTAAGCCTTAATGAATCAAACTTAGCTTTCTCAAGATTCTTAATCTCACTAATATTAAGATTTGCACATGAACTACTCAATACTAAAATTAAAATATATAGAAATGTAGTTTGTTTCATAAATTTGGTGCTAACTCGCTTATATACCAAGCTTTTATTTTGTCAATCTCAGCCCAAATTAGCCAAAACTATACTGGAAAACAAATGCTTAGGTATGTACAAACCTATGTAAATGTTTACAATCGGATTAAATGGATTTTTTTAGTAAGAATAGGATCTGCCGGCACTTTATGACAAAGTCAGATGAAATTTATTGTAAGCGATCAGGGGGAATTGGCATAAGAAAAGGCCGTCTCTTTCGGGACAGCCTTTCCAATATAGTAATTTACTAATTGTCTTATCTCAAAGCAGCCTGTGCAGCAGCCAGACGAGCGATCGGAACGCGGAACGGAGAACAACTTACATAGTTCATTCCTGCTCTTACGCAGAATTCAACGGATGATGGCTCGCCACCGTGTTCGCCACAAATACCAATTTTGAGTTTAGCATTTTTGCTTCTTCCTTTTTTAATACCCATTTCCACAAGCTGTCCAACACCTTCCTGATCAAGTACCTGGAAAGGATCATTTTTCAGAATACCCTTTTGGATATAAATGGGTAAGAATTTACCGGCATCATCTCTTGAATAACCGAAAGTCATCTGGGTAAGGTCATTTGTTCCGAAAGAGAAAAATTCAGCAACCTCAGCAATATCATCTGCGGTTAATGCAGCACGGGGAATTTCAATCATGGTACCTACCATGTAATCGATCTTATCACCACGTTCGGCAAATACAGCGTCAGCAACCGAGCGAACGATTTCTTCCTGCAATTTCAGTTCTTTTACCGTACCAATAAGAGGGATCATAATTTCGGGCAGGGTTTTAACTCCTTTTTTCTTCAGGTCCATGGCCGCTTCTATGATGGCGCGGGCCTGCATTTCGGTGATCTCAGGATAGGTATTTCCCAAACGGCAACCACGGTGACCTAACATAGGATTAAACTCATGAAGGTCCTGAACTTTTTGCTTGATAAGCTCAACAGAAATTCCCATTTCGTCGGCCATTTCTTTTTGATTGGCTTCTTCGTGAGGAACAAACTCATGCAGTGGCGGATCCAGCAGACGTACAGTAACCGGAAGTCCTGCCATAGCTGTAAATACATCGGCAAAGTCCTGACGCTGAATGGGTAAAAGTTTTGCCAGCGCAGCTCTTCTGCCTTTTTCATCATCAGCAAGGATCATTTCACGCATACGGATCAGACGCTCTCCTTCGAAGAACATGTGCTCGGTACGGCAAAGACCAATTCCCTGCGCACCAAAGTCGCGTGCTACTTTACAATCTCTTGCCGTTTCAGCGTTGGTACGAACATCAATGGTTCTGTATTTATCGGCCAGCTTCATGATCTCACCGAAATCACCGCTCAGTTCAGGATAGATGGTTGCAATTTTTCCTTCGTATACTTCACCGGTAGAACCGTTCAGTGAGATCCAGTCGCCCTCTTTAAACGTTTTTCCACCTGCAGTAAGTGTTCTGGCTTTTCCGTCGATAACACAACCGCCTGCACCCGATACACAACATTTACCCATGCCACGTGCAACAACAGCAGCGTGCGAAGTCATACCACCACGTGCGGTAAGAATACCTTTTGCGATATCCATACCTTCGAGGTCTTCAGGAGAAGTCTCGATACGTACCAGGATAGAGACAGGATATTTTTTTGCTTCATCGGCATGGAAAACGATTTGTCCGGTAGCAGCACCGGGAGATGCAGGAAGACCTTTAGCCAATACATTTGCGCTTTTGATTGCGCCTTTATCGAAAACAGGGTGCAAGAGCTCGTCCAGCTTGTTAGGTTCCTGACGAAGTACAGCAGTTTTTTCATCGAGCATACCTTCTTTTATCATGTCCATGGCAATTTTTACCATAGCTGCAGCAGTACGTTTACCATTACGTGTTTGCAGCATCCAGAGTTTACCATCCTGAATGGTGAATTCGAGGTCCTGCATATCTTTGAAGTACTTTTCCAGGTTGTTCTGGGTATCATCAAGTTCTTTGTAAGCAGTTGGCATATACTCTTCGAGTGAAGGGTATTTTTCGGCTCTTTCTGCTTCCGAAACATCGGCAAGCACTGCCCATCGCAGTGAACCTTCTTTGGTAATTTGCTGTGGCGTACGGATACCGGCTACAACGTCTTCACCTTGTGCATTGATCAGGTATTCACCGTTAAAAATATTTTCTCCGGTGGCGGCGTCACGTGTAAAGGCAACACCTGTAGCAGAGTTTTCACCCATGTTTCCATACACCATGGCCTGAACGTTCACAGCAGTTCCCCATTCTTCAGGGATCTGGTTCATGGCACGGTAGTAGTTGGCACGTGGATTCATCCAGCTGTCAAAAACAGCACAAACGGCACCCCAAAGCTGATCCCACGGATCGGTTGGGAAGTCATGACCGGTTTGTTTTTTTACGGCAGCTTTGAATTTTACTACTATTTCCTTCAGGTCAGCTACATCAAGATCTGTATCATCCTGAACACCTTTGGCCTCTTTTACCTGCTCCATGATCTCTTCGAAAGGATCAATATCTTCTTTTGACTCAGGTTTCATTCCCAGTACCACATCGCCGTACATTTGTACAAAACGACGGTAGGAGTCCCAGGCGAAACGTTCGTTACCCGATTTCCTGGCAATTCCTTCAACGGCAACATCATTTAATCCCAGGTTCAGAACAGTATCCATCATACCAGGCATGGATACTCTTGCACCGGAACGAACGGAAACCAGCAAAGGATTTTCTTTATCGCCAAATTTCATGTTCATGATTTTTTCAACATAGGCTACGGCTGCTTCAACATCTTTCTTCAGAAGTTCAACAACTTTATTTTTTCCCTGCTGGTTGTATTCGGTGCATACATCAGTTGTAATAGTAAATCCGGGAGGTACAGGAACACCTATTAAATTCATTTCTGCTAAGTTTGCTCCCTTTCCACCCAAAAGGTTCTTCATATCGGCTTTTCCTTCTGCTTCTTTATTACCGAAAGTGTAAACGCGTTTTACGTCAGACATTGTATTATTAAATTATTAAGTTATTATTAGTTGGAAAACAATCACTTTTTTTTGAAAGGTCACAAAGGTATCTAAAATATTCCGAACTACTAAATACGGCAAATGAATTTTTGCTTAAGTTAACGGTACTCATTTTCAGTACATTTTAATGATTGACGAAGTGACGGAGTGCTTTCGTTATTTTCTCGGATGGTGCTCGATAATGGCCTGTCTCAGATACTCACGGTCAAGATGTGTGTATATTTCGGTAGTAAGGATGGATTCATGTCCCAGCATTTCCTGTACAGCGCGCAAATCAGCACCGCCTTCAACCAGATGAGTGGCAAATGAATGGCGAAAGGTATGCGGACTGATTTTTTTTTCTATTCCGGCAGCAACAGCAAGATCTTTAATGATGGTATATATCATGATTCTTGTCAACTTCTTCCCACGCCTGTTGAGAAATAAGATATTTTCAGAATGTTTATCGATGGTTTGTTTGCTTCGGTATTGATCGAGGTAATGGTTTATTTCTCTCAGGGCTGTATGCCCGACAGGAATTATCCTTTCTTTGTCTCCCTTTCCTTTTACCCTGATAAAACCTTCCCCTGCAAAAATATCCGTTAATCTGAGTTCAACCAGCTCAGTAACACGAAGTCCGCAGCCGTAAAGTGTTTCGATTATGGCTTTGTTCCGGTGTCCTTCGGGCTTACTTAAATCGATGGCCTGAACAATTGTATCGATTTCATCCACCGATAAAACGACGGGTAGCTTTCTTCCCAGCTTGGGCGATTCAAGCAATGATGAAGGATTTTCCCGAAGGGTATTGACATACAGCAGAAATTTGAAAAAGCTTTTTATGGCCGAAATGTTTCTGGCTTGTGTGCGTGGAGAAATATCCAGTTTGCCTAACCAATATACATAGGCCTGCAAATCGCTTAGCTGAAGATCCTTTATGTCTTGATAAGACGAGTTCATACTCAGAAATTCAAAAAGTCTGGATATATCGTGCACGTATCCCTCAATACTGTTTTTTGAAAGATTTTTTTCAAGCTGCAAATGATTCCTGAAATTAACTATATGGGAATCCCATTGATTCATATTCGTCCCTTCCTGTTTTGCTGTATTTTGTATGTGAAAATATACAATTGTGGTCTTATTTGAAAAAACCTTTTTCTTTTACGGGGCATGACAATGTCATTAAGTTAACGCGTTTCTGCCCTCGTTGACCCTTAAATTCCCTAAAGGGAGCTGCGTGCAAGGTAAGCCCCTTTAGGGGTTTGGGGTAAAGCAGGAGTTGTAAATAAAACAATTTTATTCTTAACTTAATGACATTGATGGGGCGAGGGTTGCTAAAATGGGGCGTCCTGATATCCTTATGTCCCTGAAAGGATGGAATTAATCAGTACAATTCAACAAAAAGTAAGGCTATTTTTATAATTTTGCTTAAGGCATTGTAATTATGAAAACGCGATTTCTCATTCTTGTAAACTTATTTATACTGAAGCTTGCGATGGCATCTCATCCTATTCATGTATCCATTGTGAATATGGATTTGCTGAGTGATTCCAATTTGATTAACTATTCAGTATGTTTATATTATGAAGATCTTCAGAGTCTTATCAATTACAAATACAATACATTGATTGATTTCAGTCATCAGGAACGAATGACTTTCAAGGAGCAACAATCCATATTGGAATATCTAAATTCATCATTCATACTAACAGACTCTCAAAATAAACCATTAAGTTCGGAGTTTTTACACTGGAAGGTTGAGGATGATTTAGTCTGGTTCTATTTTTGTGTGAAGGAATATACAGTTCCTGAAAAATTGACTATTGAAAATAAACTGATGACTGATCTTTTTTCGGATCAGAAAAATTTACTGATAATTAACAATGGTGATCTACAACAGGGCTATGAATTCAATAAAAGAAACACATTGTATACACTAACATGGAAGAATGGTTAGGTTTTATACCATATTGTTGTTTTTGGCATGTATTTTTTCCAGGGCTTATTCCACGCATAACCGTGCAGGTGAAATAACCTACAGGCACCTGGGAGGGTATAGCTATGAATTTACCATTACAACATACACCTATGTCTATAGTCAGGCAAACAGAAGAGAATTAACGGTTTCATGGGGCGACGGATCAACTTCAGTGGTCGAGAAAGTACCTTACGGGGAATTTATTCAGATTCCCAATACAGATTATAATTTCAATACCTACATCGCTACACATACATATCCTGGCTCCGGCATTTATGAAATTCTCATGGAAGATCCAAACCGCAATGCAGGAGTGGATAATATACCCAATTCGGTCAATACCATATTTTCTGTTAAAACGACTATGATGATCGGTTCAAATATTGGTTCCAACAACACACCCATACTCTTGAATCCTCCCATTGATAAAGCGGCAAAAGGCCATATCTTTATTCATAATCCGGCTGCCTTTGATCCTGATGGAGATAGCCTGTCCTATAAAATAACCGTTTGCACGGGAGCAAGCGGACAAGCGATTGAAGGCTATATTCTTCCTCCGGCAACAGATACCTTAATTATAGATGCCGTTATAGGCGATTTACAGTGGATTACTCCTGCTGAAGTCGGTGTTTACAACATCGCAATTCTGGTGGAAGAATGGCGAAAAGGTATACGTGTTAGCCGGATTGCACGTGATATGCAAATTGATGTTTTTGAAACAGACAATAATCCACCGGTAGTTTCTCCCATTTCTGATTATTGTGTTCTGGCGGGTGATACCATTGATTTCGCTATTGCAGCAACGGATGCAGATGGCGACCCCATGGAGCAATTCATGGAAGGTGGTCCGTTTCAATTGGAGAATCCGGCAGAACATGAAATCATTTCTACTGCTAACGGACAGATAAACTCCCGGTTCAGATGGTTTACCGATTGTTCGCATGCAAGGAAACAGCCCTATATCATTGTGCTTAAGACAGAAGATAAAAACGATGACATTCAGCTTGTTGATATTACCAGCTTTTCCATCCGCGTTTTGCATCAACCCCCTAAAAACGTCATGGCAACGCCGGGAAGTGATACCATCAGGGTAGATTGGGATGTTTCAGATTGCGGAACACCCGAAGGATACAAGATCTATAGAAGATTAGGGAGTTATGCCTATGTTCCCGATAGTTGTCAGACCGGCTTGCCTGCATACACCGGGTACGAGTATCTCGATTATGTGAAAGGAAGCCTCACAAATTTCTATACCGATGACAACCTGGGAGAAGGACTTGTTCCGGGCTATGATTATTGCTATCGTGTTACAGCGTATTATGGCGATGGTGCCGAAAGTGTTTCATCTGAAGAAGTATGCACTACATTAATTGCCGGCACTCCGTCAATTCTCAGGGTAAGTGTCTCGAATGATGATGAGCAAAATGGTGAAATTGAGCTTGCCTGGGCAGTGCCCAGGGAACTGGAACCGGAATACGACGGACCATACCAATATGAAGTTCTGAGAATGGCACCCGGTGAGAGCAGTTTTACTTCCGTAGCCACAATACCCAGTGCGGACCTCACGGATACAACCTACACGGATACAGGAATTAATACCTTGATTTATCCTTATACCTATAGTATAGTCTTATATGATGAACAAGACGGGAATTGGATCCGACTACCGGGAAATGAAACAGCATCTTCACAATATATTGATATTTACGGGGAGGATAATGAGTTGGTACTGAACATGAAAAAAAGAAGTCCCTGGTTAAATCATCAGTATGAAGTGTTCAGAAAAAATAATACAACAGAAATTTTTGAATCTATAGGAATTACAGAAGAATCTGTATTCATTGATTCAGGATTACAAAATGACCGGGAATATACCTACCGTACTGTCGGTGATGGAACCCGTCCAATTTATGAGTTAATTTACCAGGTTCAGAATACCTCCCATCTGGCGGTGGGAATCCCCATTGATACGGTACCGCCATGTCCTCCCGATTTATTTGTTAGTTCTGAGTGTGATGTTTATAATGACAGTACTTTCGCCTACAACCTTTTGACCTGGAATGATCCGGAAGAATGTGAGGATGATGATATTATTGCCTACATAGTTTATAGCCGTGATTCCCTGTATGGGGAATTCATTGTTATGGATACCATGAACAATACTGATTCTGCATACATCGATCAGGCTCTGAACAGCATTGAAAAGTGTTATGCGGTTACAGCGATTGATTCATTTCATAATGAGAGTTCAAAGATTCCTTTCTGTGTATACAATATTTGCGGGTATTTTGATTTGCCCAATGTATTCACTCCAAACGGTGATGGAGTGAATGATATATATACCTCATGGAATCTGAATGATTATGTGAAGAGGGTAAATATGATCATTTACAACAGGTTTGGAAAAGAGGTATTCAGGACTGAGAATGCGGATATTCAATGGGATGGCAGAAATAAGGCAAATGGAAAATTAGTGAGCTCAGGCGTTTACTATTATATATGCGATGTTTATGAACCCAGGATAACAGGACTTGTTGTTCGCACATTGACCGGGTTTATTCATGTCTATTCGGGTGATGATAATTACAATGCAGAATGAAAAGACCAGTTTTTATAAGTTTACTATTCGCTTTCATCTGGAACTTTTCCGGGGCACAAACTTTGGAAAAAGATGTAGTGCATGCTTTTGGCCTTTTTGAATCCAACAAGTTTGAGGAATCCGTCCTTGCTTTCAATCAGGTTATCGACAGGTATAATAAATACGATGAGAAATGCAGGTATTTCCGGGGGATCGTTCAGTATCATTTACAGCATTATGATGCCGCAAGATCTGATTTACAGTTTGCAATGGAAACAGGAAATACGGAATCCAATTTGTGGATGGCGCGCTTGTGTGTTTCTTCCGGACAATATAAAGAAGCAATCCTTTTCATTGAGAACTATCTGAAAGAATCAAAGCAACCTGATCTGACAGGAATAAAAAAAGACAGTGTGTTTAAAAAACTTCATGATTCTCAGGAGTGGTTTTTGCTCTGGCAAAAGAATTTGTTCTCAGAAGAAAGCAAGGTTCATGAGGAAGTGGCATTTTTTACCGGCAAAAGAAATTTCGAGAAAGCCCATGAGGTAATAGAAACTGCTTCTGATCAGTTCATCGACAATTCCTATCTGTATGAATTGAACAGCAAGGTGTATTTTCAGGAGGGAATACATCAACTTGCCCTGAATGAAATCAACAAAGCTATTTCTAATCAACCTGAAAATTTCGCCTTATTGAAACTGAAAGCAAAATATTTGGTACAACTGAATAAACACTTTGAAGCAGTTGAAATGCTAACCAAAGTATTGGAGGACGATCCGGGAGATTTTACTTCCCGTTTTGAAAGAGCAAATTCAGCCTATCACGCCGGAGAATATGAGCTGGCCGAATCTGATCTGCAGCTTTACATGAAATATTTTGATATTCCTGATGCTGAATTCCTGATGGGGCAGGTTTTGTATGGAAAGACAAAATACCTGGAGGCCCTGAAATATTTTAACGGTTTATTAAAAGAAGATACTTCCGAAGCAAAATATTTTCTGGCACGAGGTATGACCTATTACCAAACAAAGACATATAAGTATGCTGCTTATGATCTATCCATGAGCCTTGATCTTGATCCCAATAATTCTCAGGCTAACCTTTACCTCGGAATAACCCAATACCAGTTGGGAAACAAAGAACTGTGCTGTTATTACCTGAAACGGGCAAAGAATTTTGGTGAATTGTCGGCAATAGAGTACCTTCAGAAGTATTGCGATTAAAACAAAAAGGCCCTGATGAAACCAGAGCCTTTATTTTTTTCAGAAAATTATTGTTTCTAGAATTTCAGTCCAATACCGATATTGAATATAGCCAGATCATACACATAGAGTTCACTCATTACCGATAAATTATCTGTAAGATAAAATTTCACACCAACAAAAGCTGTAAAGACAAATCTTACCCCTGAATCATTGGTAAAATCGTAGGGATAATCTCCATACTCTTTTCCTGAGCTAATGGTAACTCCTGTCGCAATCCCTCCATAGGTATCCAGTTTATCTAAAAACTGATAATGATAGGTAGCTCTTGGGACGATGGAAAACTGCGTGTATTTATAACCATATTCATAAATGCCATAATCCCACCTTGTTTTGACGGTATTGATTCCAATTAATGCACCAACGCCCAATACACCAGGGCCCCAGTCATCCCGGAGAGCATAATCGCAGGCAACAGAGATAAAAGGCAGTCCCATTTTATAATAAGTACCATAATACCAGGTAGTACCAAATCCAATTTGAACATTCATATCTACATCACCTTTCTCGAAACTTTGTGCATTGAGATTTGTTGATGTGAATGAAAGGGTACAGAACACAATGAGTGCAATAAAAATACGTTTACTTATTTTTTTCATAGGTTGAATATTTAGTGTTTGATAGTTTGCCATTTATTGCAATGCAAGTTATACAAATGAATTACAATTTTATTGAATAATAGATTACTTTTTTTATAAATTTTAAACTATAACGCTTCCAAAGATATTTTGTTATTCTGAAAGTTGCAAAACCATTCAATTTTATTTTTTACCATGAATGTTATTTCGTAATTCAGAAAAAAACTTTTTCATCTCATCTGAATTCTTGTCCCGGATCATTTCTTTCAGGAGTTCCAGCTTCTTGCCTATGTTGTCCAACTGTTCATAAGTATATGGGCTGAACAATATTTCTGCCAGCAGGTAATCATCTTCCGATAACAGACCTTTTGCAATTTCAAGATGTTTTTTAAAGGTTGTGCCGGGAGCTTCCTGTTGTTTCATGCAGGATGCAAAAACCATGCTTGATGCAAAGGGGATGGATAAAGAATAGGCTATGGTTTTATCATGATCAATGAAAGTATATTCAAAGATCTTTATGCCAAATGACTGATAAAAGTTCCTGAAAAACTTTTTTCCTTCCTTGTCAGATTGTTCAATGATAATGGCACTTTGATCTTTCAGCTCCTTAATGTCCGCAAAAGTAGGTCCGAACATAGGATGAGTGGAAACAAAACTTCTTCCCGAATGGAGATAAAAATCCCGCAAAGGGGTTTTTACCGAGGTAATATCTGCAAGAATACAGGTTTCAGAGATGCAGGGGAGAACTTCTTCAAAGGCTTCAATGGTATACTGGAGACTTACTGCATTGATCACCATCTCCGGATCAAATTCCTGTATTTCTTCAAAGCTGAGCAGACGATGACTGTTGAAAAGATACTTTAGTTTGGATTTGTCTTTGTCAAAAACACCCACTTCATAGTCGAGGCAGAGAGATTCTACCAGCCATGATCCCATACGTCCCGCACCCAGTACCAATATCTTTTTCATTTATGCTGTTTTAACTGCAATTCTACCTTATTATATTCTCTTTGCGGTTAAAAAAAGAAAGAAATAACCGCTGTCATGCTTTCTGGCGATATAATGTCGGTTTGTTTAGCTATATTCCGTCATTGCGAGGAAGAATGACGAAGCAATCTGCTTCATATTAATGAGATTAGCTTCGCTGAACTCGCCTTTCAGGCTTCGATTGCCGTGCTTTGCTTGCAATGACGCGATTGAATTAAGCATTTACATATTGACATTGTCCTGCCAGACATGCGTTATATTATTCTGTTTCATCTTATTTGAAAATCCTCGGAATTTTTTGTTCCTGCATCATAAAATCAGCAAGCACAATGGCTGTTGCAGCTTCCAGTACAACCGGCACCCTCAGGGCTATGCAGGTATCATGTCGTCCCTGTACCTCAAGATCATCCAGTTTTCCTGTCTTCACATTCATTGTGCGTTGCTTTTTCGATGTGCTGGAAGTAGGCTTAACAGCAATCCGGAAAATCAGTTCATTTCCATTTGTTATGCCTCCGTTGATACCCCCCGCATTGTTGGTTTCCGTTTGGCCATCCATGGCAACAATATTATCGTTGTGTTCGCAGCCCTTCATTTTTGCTGCCTCAAAACCAGAACCAAATTCAATACCTTTTATTGCGGGAATGGCAAAGATCATATGGCTTAATGCAGATTCCACCGAATCAAAAAATGGCTCTCCCAAACCAACTGGCAAACCATTTACACGGCATTCTACAATTCCACCGATGGAGTCCTGTTCTTGCACGGCTTTATCAATGGCTGCTTCAATATCAGATATTCCACCGGCTTCAACCAGTTCAGCCTGAATGCTAACGGTTTCGAGCAATTTCTTGGCAATTACTCCGGCAGCTACGAGGGCAAGTGTTAATCGACCCGAAAAATGACCACCTCCCCTGAAATCTTCAAAACCGCCGTATTTTTTTGTGGCCACAAAATCGGCATGTCCCGGACGGGGTGTTTCCCTGAGCTTTGAATAATCTTTTGACCTGGTGTTGGTGTTTTCAAACAATATAGTAAGAGGTGCCCCGGTAGTATGATCATTAAATACACCGCTCAGAAATTTAGGCAAATCAGCTTCCTTGCGCGGTGTTGTACCTTTTGCCCCGCTTCGCCGTCTGTTCAGGTCATGAATAAAATCTTTAAAGACCAGAGACAGTCCCGCAGGTACTCCATCCAGGGTAATGCCCACGCTATTTCCATGAGATTCCCCGAATATGCTGATCCTGAATATTTTTCCAAAGTTGTTCATAACTCAAATAATTCGTTTGATGTGAAACCAAATACCCCGCCCATGATTTCCTAATGTAAGATGAACAAGGAGGGGATGAAAACATTTGAACCTGAATTTATTTCAGTTCTTTATTCAGATTCTCCAGTATCTCCTTCATTTTCGAATATTCAATTTGTCCCGGTGCAGTTACCTTACCGTCATCCATGGCTGCAAAAGTAAATTCAGCTCCAAGAAACGGGGCAACAATCCGGGTGATCTTTCCATAATCTCCCATGCCCAAAGCTACCAAAGGTCTGTTATTGCTATAGAGAGACAAAAGACGGGCATTGTCGGCCTGTGAATTGGACAGGGTGACAATTTTGGCTATGTCAGCCCCTAAGATGTAGCATTGATCCATGATGTTATACAACTCTTTCAGTCCCGGTGTTTTCTCAAAATTATGGTATGAAATAATCACCTTGCATCCTTGTTTGCGGGCAAATGAAACAATTTTTTCCAGATGTCCTCTTTCAGCTTCAACCTCAACATCGACATAAGCGGCTCCTGCTTCTATTGCTGCGGTCAGTCTTTCCAACTGGATCTGAGTTCCTTTCTTGTCGGGTCTGCAGGTAGCTATAGTAGGAGTGGAGTGACTAAAAATCCTGTTGATTTCACGGGGATGAAAATCAGTTAAATCAAGCCGGATTTCAGCCATTTCAGCAGAATCAAGCGCTGAAATACAATGTTCGATCTGGTTATCAGATATCGCTATGCAAATCATTCACTATAGATTGAAGTTCGTTGTAATGTATTTTTCGCGTTACAGCATGTCCGAATTTTTCCAGCAAAATAATATGAATTGAATCACCTACCCGTTTTTTATCCTGTTTCATAACAGAAAATAAATCCCTGGCAGGTATTTCCGATTTTGTTGGTAAGCCATAACTTTTAATAACATCTGTCAATTCATTCACATCTTCTTTTGAAAGCATTCCCAATTTGCGAGATACCTGGGCAGCCAATACCATTCCTATGCCTACTGCTTTTCCATGCGTCAAGCCTGTCATTTTTTCCAGGGCATGAGCAAAGGTATGACCGAAATTCAACAGACGTCGTTCTCCTTTTTCCCTTTCATCAGCCTCAACAACCAGTGATTTTATCTTCACCGATTCATACACCATGCTTGTTATTGTTTCTTCATCGTTGTTTATGGCTTTACCGGCATTCTCTTTGCAAAAATGAAACAAGGAAGCATTCTTAATTGCACCGGCTTTAATAATTTCTGCAAAACCCGAGCGAAAATCTTCCTGTTCAAGTGTGGAGAACATATGGTTGTCACACAACACGAATTCCGGTTGATTGAATACGCCAACCATGTTCTTAAATCCTTCAAAGTTTACGCCGTTTTTGCCTCCGACACTTGCGTCGACTTGCGACAGCAGGGTAGTGGATACAAAACCGAAGGGAATGCCCCGCATATAAACTGAAGCGGCAAAACCACCGGTGTCACATACGATTCCACCTCCGATGGCGAGGAGAAAGCTTGTGCGGTCGGCTTCCAACTCTACTAATCTGCCCATGATCATTTCGATGGTATGAAGGGTTTTGTTTTTCTCACCAAGGCCCATTTCAATGATTGGAATGCCTTTCGGTAAATCATTGCTGTAGTATTTCAAAATATTTGAATCGGTAAGAATGATTGCATTTCTTCCTTCAATGTATTGATTCAGATTCGATAGTTTTTCACCTATCAGGATTCTGGAAGGTTTCGATTCAGCTTTAACTTCAATGACTTTCATGAATTCAGTTACGATAATAATCAGGTTTTGAAATTAGTAAAAACTATTCATTCATCACTCTTGTCTGGTGATTGATAGATTCCTGGTGGATGGCCCTGAAGATTTTGATAATAAAATCTTCACTAAGTCCTTTTTTATCACCACTTGATATTCTTTGGTTTAGCAGCTCATCCCAACGCGTTGATTGTAAAATGGTAATGTTATTTTTTTTCTTGTATTTACCTATTTTTTCAGCAGTTTTCATTCTGTTGCCAAGTATTTCCACAAGCCGGTCATCAAATTTATCAATCTGGGTTCTCAGGTCATCTAATGTGTGCATAATTACAGCATTATTAACGTTGGCTTTTCTGAGTACCAGATTGGCCAGCAGTTTCTTTAAAGAATCAGGGGTGAGTTGCTGAGATGCATCACTTAGGGCCTTATCAGGATTGCAATGAGTCTCAATGATGAGGCCTTCAAAATTCAGGTCCATTGCCTTTTGCGATACCTCAAACAACAGATCTCTGTTACCACAGATATGACTGGGGTCGGTGATCATTGGAAGGTCGGGAATTCGTCTTTTCAATTCAATGGGGATTTGCCAATGAGGGTCATTTCTGTAAAATGATTTTCCATAGGTGGAGAAGCCACGATGAATTGCTGCCAGTTTTTTTATTCCGGCCTGATTGACTCGTTCAAATGCACCTATCCAGAGTTCCACATCAGGATTCACAGGATTCTTAATGAGAACCGGTATTTCTATTCCATTAAGCGCATCCGCAATTTCCTGAACCGCAAAAGGATTGGCAGTAGTACGTGCACCCAGCCATAGAATATCCACTCCGTATTTCAGGGCCTCAAAAACATGCTTTCCATTGGCTACCTCAATGGCCGTATACATACCTGTTTCCTCTTTTACGCGCTTTAGCCACGGCAAACCTACTTTCCCGACTCCCTCAAATGTATTTGGCCGTGTACGGGGTTTCCATATTCCTGCTCTGAAGATATGAATTCCATTTTCTTTCAGTTGTCGGGCGGTTTGTATAACCTGCTCTTCTGTTTCAGCACTGCATGGGCCTGCCACGACCAAAGGACGTTTATCCGGCACACCAGGGAATACAAAAGGTTCTAAATCAAGTTGAATGCTCATATTGTTTTGTATATTATGAATCTAAATAAACTTCTCCCTTATAATATTCACCAAGGATACATACATTGGAAGTGAATGGTTCAACAGCCTTGGCCGCCTGTTGATACAAATCGTAATCGTCAAACTCAACATCTATGTAAAACTGGTATTCCCAGTCTCGTCCGAGAAGGGGCATGGATTGAATTTTTGATAAGTTAATATCGTAGAATGAAAAGATAGAAAGTATCTTAGACAGACTTCCTATTTTATGTGCAAGTGCAAAACTAATAGATGATTTATTAACATTCCTGTCATGAAAACCGCCTCCGTTTTTATCCTCAAGAATGAGAAAGCGTGTATAACTGCTTTTGTTGGTTTCAATACTGTCTGCAAGTATTTCGAGATCGTATTTTTCTGCTGCAAGTTTGCTGCCTATGGCAGCGATCCCTGTTAACTTTTCTTCGGCAATTTTTTTTGCACTTAAAGCGGTATCAATGCTGTCAATAAGTGTGATGTCAGGGTAGTCATCAAAAAACTGCTGGCATTGTAAAATAGCCATAGGATGCGAAAAAACTTCTTTAATGTCTGATAATTTTTGTCCTCTCAAAGCAACAAGGTTTTGTCTGATTTGCAGATAGACTTCACCAATAACCTTCATATTTGAATCGAGCAGCAGTGAGTAGTTTGGCAAAATGCTTCCCGCAAGAGAATTTTCAATGGCCGTTATACCAAAATCTACTTTGCCGTCTTTTAAGGCTGAAAACAAATCCCTAAAGGTGTTTCGGGGAACAATTTCAATATTTGCATCCTGAAAGTATTTGTTTGCGGCAATTTCATGAAATGCACCATAACCACCTTGTATGGCAATTCTTTTTGGCGTAGAATGATTTTCTTTCATTGTACAAGATTTGAAAATTTAACAAAAAAAAAGTCCCGGAATTCCGGGACCTGAATATCATATTTATCATACGTATAGCCCCTTTACCTCACTTTGTTAAAGTAAAAATAAAAGAAGAAGCTATATGAATTTATTGCTCTCATAATGATTTATTGCTGGTGCAAATATAAGAATTCTTTTAAAAGGTTGTATTCTATTAAGGTGAAAACTATTTTTAATCGATAAAATAGAATAGAATCAAGTATTTTTATGGACCAGGTATGAACAGCATGACAAAAAAAGAGAGATACGAAAACATCATCAAATATTTTCAGAAACACCGTCCTGAAGCAGAGACTGAGCTTACT
>CAYQDZ010000031.1:13801-20260 GCA_964416375.1 uncultured Bacteroidales bacterium | reverse complement strand
TTTTGAACTAAATACAACTATTAATCAACAACTTACAGACTGGAAAAACACTTTAACACGTTCGACTATTTACCAGCAGGAATGTTGTAATGATTGTCAGCCTTATTAAATTCATTTCTAATAGTTCTATTGTTCATAGCAAAGTTAAGAGTCTTTGCCAAAAGATTTGAAAATTGATCCTCTAAGATCTATTTGACCTTATTATCAAGCCAGGTAAATTTTGTGTCGTATAGAATTAAACGTGCATGTTCCGATACACGTTTCGTATCGGAACTTGCAAGTCGTACAATTTCTTTTGAAATATTATCAATGTAGTAGTCCTTCGTTAATCCCTTGCAAGCGGTTGTTCCATTACGCAGATAAAACAATGCTTTCACCTGCCGCTTCTCATCAAAACTTTTTAAAGCCTCCACCAGGGCTTCAAGGCGTGTCCATTCATTGCCTTCATTTTTCCACCATTCTTTTGCATTTTGTACACTTAATTTATGAATGATTCCTCTTAATTGAGCAAAATTGCTTATTTCAAGCGTTTTTCTGTTGGTAGAATTATTATAATATTCCGGGAATGTAATCTTAATGTATCCTATCAGTTCATCATCCGGTATATGATAACCTGAAAATCCGAAATTATGAAAGCTTAAATCTTCAAGTAACCAACCGATTCTTATGGATAAGTTATCGATGTCGTATTCAACAATTTGACCGTGACCAAAAAACCTTTCAGCACCGGGATATATCAGGGAACCAGTGTTTTGAAGCTTAACCACTTCATCCCTGTCAAGGATTTTAATTGCATCAGAAACAGCATCCCTCTCTAAATTTTCAAGATTCTCTTTTGCACTTTTTACTGTTTTCCAATCATCTGAAACCAAATTGTTAATTAACAGATCAATATCTGTTTGAGCCAATAACAATGTATTCAGAAAAAAAATAATGAATGCCGTAGAAATAAATCTTTGATTTCTCATATTATTTGTTTTTCATATATAACAGTCTATCATAAAAATAATAAAAATTTAAGATTGCACATAATATATTTGACAGCCATTATTAATAAATTAAACAGTTGTTCACTGAGTTGTAAAAGTCACAAATATTTTAACAAATGCTTTGTAGGACAGCTTTTTTTATTCTCAATTGTAGTATGTTCTATTTCTTCTCATGCAGTACAAGGTATCATACTTCAAAGAAAAAAAAGGAAAACCATGCGACTGTCCTAAGAAAACCATAATCAGAAAGCATAAAACTCACAGATACAAGTGATTTCTTGTCTCTATTTTATCGTATTTTACATTCAATTCAATACATTAGCAGTTCTTTTGAAAACCAAAAAGCTAAACTTATGAGAATTCTTACCATTGCAGGTATTTTCCTGATATTTTCTGCTTGCGCACAGCAAACTGATAAAAGGCAGTCCGACTCTGAATTTTCTGATTCCTCCAACTATGTATCCGTTGTTTTACAGGTGAATGGCATGACCTGCACAGATTGTGAAAATGCCATCTCAAAAGGTGTTGAATCGCTTGAAGGGATAAAAAAAGTAAATGCATCGCATATTGATTCTACTGCTTTGGTAGTGTATGATTCTTCGTGCATCGGTATCGACCTGATTAGCGAGAAAATCGCTGAGATAGGATATGAAGTAGAGGGTGTAATAAAATAGAAAAGTTTTAAATTCGTAAAATAAGAAGCGAAATAAAAAGTAAATTTAAGGGTATTTGCCCATTCATACATAGAATATAAAGACTGATATTTATACCGGCTGCTTGTTTGCGTGACATTGCTTAACGGAAAAATGAATAGAAATTCCATAAGAATAATTTTAATAGGTTTTAAATTAACCTGAGTACGGGAAAAAAGTTTTTGTTCAGCAAAACATTCACTAACTTGCGCGGCTGTTATAAAAATAACAATACAAAATATCCATATAAAACACAGTAAAGATGCAGAGTAAACTTCAGGAACTTACTGAAAAAATTTTTCAGGAAGGTGTTGAAAAAGGAAATGCTGAGGCTCAACAGATTGCAAAAACAGCAAATGATGAGGCCAAAAACATTATTGAAAAAGCAAAAAAAGAAGCTGATGCTATTCTTAAGGAAGCAAAGAAAAAAGCTGCTGAAACAAAAACCAACACCGAATCGGAAATCAAACTCTCCGGTAAGCAGTCATTAAACGCACTTAAGCAGCAAATAGTTGATGTAATAAATGATAAAATTACCCATGCTGCTGTTAAGGGTGCATTCGATGATAAAGATTTTATTAAGAAAATAATTGAAACCTTATTATCCAGTTGGGCAAGTTCAGGACAAAGTATGGACCTATCATTACTTTTGCCTGCAAAGGATGAAAAAAGCCTGAGTGATTTTTTTAAGAAGGAAGCTAAAAAATATCTCGATAAAGGAATTGCGATTGATTTTGATTCAAATCTAAAAGCTGGCTTTCAAATCGGACCAAAGGACGGGGGTTATAAAGTGTCGTTCACAGATGAAGATTTCGTTAATTTTTTCAAACAATATCTGCGGCCGAAATTAATAGAAATCCTTTTTAGTGCTGAATAGTTATGAGCAGACAATACCATTACCTGGTTGCCGGATTACCTGATTTGATTTTTCAAGATAATAAATTGTCTTTTGATTCAACGGAATTTCGCAAAATACTTGCTGAGTACCTTCCCATCGAAGATTTGGATATCATCAGACTGTTTTTCTGGCGTTTCGATAATCAGAATATATTGGCAAAACTAAAGAACAGAGATAGTAAAATCAGCAGTAAAGGAAATCTGAATGAACAGGATATAGACGAGGTAATGGATGCTGTCAAGGATGATTCATTCCGTGAAGAACTGTTCGGAACACCCGGGTACATTGCAAGAATTATTGAAGCTTACAAAGACGAAACTCCCATTGTAAGCGGGAAAAGTTGGGATTTGCAAATGTCTGAGCTATACTATGAAATGACAAGTGCTCATCCGAATGTTTTTATCGGCAAATGGTTTCAGTTTGAGCAGGATCTGAATAACTTGCTCACCGCTGCCAAATGTAAAAAATATGATGTCCCTGTTGAAGGACAATTGATTGGATCGGGTGATCTTGTGGATAAATTCATACGTAGCAGCTCAAAAGATTTTGGCCTCGACAATGATTTTCCTTACCTCGATCAGATTTTAAAAGCACTTGATGAAGAAGATTTTCTGGAACAGGAAAAAAAGATTGATCGCGTGAAATGGGATTATCTTGATGAGGAAGTATTTTTCCATTATTTCACCATTGAAAAAATATTCTCCTTTCTGATCAAATTAACTATAGTTGAACGCTGGCTTTCCCTTGATAAAGAAACGGGAGAGAAACTATTTCATGAATTAATAAGTAACCTGGAAGCATCGAATGAGTTTCCTGAAGAATTTGAGTTAAAATAATTAAGTAACACAATATGTCAACAAAAGGTAAAGTAAAAGGCATAATAGCTAACCTGGTAATAATTGAAGCTGACGGGCCGGTATCGCAAAATGAGATTTGTTATATTAAAACCGGAACTACACGTCTGATGGCCGAGATTATTAAAATCAATGGGCACAATGCATATGTCCAGGTATTTGAAAGTACGCGCGGCCTTAAAATAGATAGTGATGTTGAGTTTTCCGGTCATATGCTGGAAGTAACATTAGGACCGGGAATACTTTCAAAGAATTACGATGGTTTGCAAAATGACCTGGATAAGATGGAAGGTGTTTTTCTTAACCGGGGAGAATATACAAATCCCCTGGACCCCGATAGAAAATGGGATTTTAAACCATTAGCCAAAGCCGGAGATACTGTTGAAGCCGCATCGTGGTTAGGTCAGGTTGAAGAAAATGCCATGCCTCATAAAATTATGGTACCTTTCAGTTTTGAGGGTAGTTATACCGTCAAATCAGTTGTTGAATCAGGTGAATATACTATAAATGATAAGATTGCAGTGCTGCTTGATAAGAATGGCAAAGAGGTGAAGATCACCATGGTGCAAAAATGGCCTGTTAAAATGCCTATTACTGCCTTCAGTGAAAAACCAAGGCCATTTAAACTTCTCGAAACAGGAGTGCGCACGATGGATACACTTAATCCTATTGTGGAAGGAGGCACAGGTTTTATTCCAGGTCCTTTCGGAGCCGGCAAAACTGTTTTACAGCATGCCATTTCAAAACAAGCCGAAGCAGATATCGTAATTGTTGCTGCCTGCGGTGAGCGTGCCAACGAAGTTGTGGAGATCTTTACCGAGTTCCCCGAACTTGAAGATGTCAGAACGGGCCGCAAACTGATGGAGAGAACAACCATCATTGCCAATACTTCAAATATGCCGGTAGCGGCACGTGAAGCCTCTGTATATACCGCCATGACACTGGGTGAATACTACAGATCCATGGGATTGAAAATTCTTATGCTTGCCGATTCCACTTCTCGTTGGGCCCAGGCACTTAGAGAAATGTCGAACCGCCTGGAAGAACTGCCGGGACCGGATGCATTCCCGATGGACTTGTCTGCTGTGATCTCAAATTTCTATTCCAGAGCAGGTTTTGTATATCTGAGCAACGGCGAGTCAGGTTCAATTACCTTTATCGGCACAGTTTCTCCTGCCGGAGGTAACCTGAAAGAACCTGTTACGGAATCCACTAAAAAAGCTGCCCGCTGCTTTTATGCTTTGGCTCAACAGCGCGCCGACAGCAAACGCTACCCTGCGGTTGACCCCATAGAAAGCTATTCTAAATACCTTGAATACCCTGAATTTGTTGAATATGTTGGGAAGAAAATCTCTGATACATGGATTGACCTGGTAAACGAAACAAAAACAATTCTCCTTCGGGGAAAAGAAACATTTGAACAAATCAACATTCTTGGTGATGATGGCGTGCCTGTGGATTATCATATAACCTACTGGAAATCTGAGATCATAGATTTTGTTTTTCTTCAGCAGGATGCATTTGATAGCGTTGATCAGTCAACGCCAATTGAACGTCAACAGTATATGCTGGAGCAATTATTGGGTATATGTCATACAAATTTCAATTTCGAATCTTTTACCGAAGTGGACATTTATTTCAAGCGCATTATCAATTTGTACAAACAAATGAATTACTCGGAATTCAAGTCAGAAAAATTCAACAAATTCGAGAAAGAACTTAAGGAAGTTCTGAAAGAGAGACAAGTAGCTTAAAAGCATACTATATAGAACTATAAAATACGATACAATGGATTCAAAAGCTTTTCAAAAAATATATACAAAGATCACCCAGATAACAAAAGCTACTTGCTCGCTGAAAGCTTCAGGGATTGGTTATGACGAACTTGCTGTTGTGGATGGCAGGCTTGCACAGGTTGTAAAAATAATTAGAGATACTGTGACGTTGCAGGTATTCGGTGGAACAGAAGGAATTCCTACCAATGCAGAAGTCACTTTTTTAGGTAAGTCTCCATCGCTTAAAGTGAGTGAAGATCTTGCCGGCCGATTCTTTAATGCATTTGGAGACCCCATCGATGGTGGTCCTGCTGTGGAAGGAGAAGAGAGAGAAATTGGGGGACCCTCTGTAAACCCTGTTCGCAGGAAACAACCTTCAGAACTTATAGCTACCGGGATTGCCGGAATCGACCTGAACAATACCCTGGTATCCGGGCAGAAAATTCCGTTTTTTGCTGATCCCGACCAGCCTTTTAACCAGGTGATGGCTATGGTGGCTTTACGAGCCAAAACCGATAAGATCATCCTTGGGGGCATGGGATTAACAAATGATGATTACCTCTTCTATAAAAATGTATTTGATAATGCCGGAGCACTTGACCGGATTATCAGTTTTGTTAATACAACCAGCAATCCTCCTGTTGAACGATTGCTGGTTCCGGATATGGCACTTACTGCCGCTGAATATTTTGCAGTGGATAAAAATGAGACCGTTCTTGTTCTTCTCACGGATATGACACTTTTTGCCGATGCCCTTAGCATTGTATCAAATCGTATGGATCAGATCCCTTCAAAAGACAGCATGCCCGGATCATTATACAGCGATCTGGCAAAAATATATGAAAAGGCGGTTCAGTTTCCTGCCGGGGGGTCCATAACCATTATTGCGGTTACTACCCTGTCAGGTGGCGATATTACCCATGCCATTCCTGATAATACCGGTTACATTACAGAGGGCCAGTTATTTCTTAGACGCGATTCGGATATAGGAAAAGTAATTGTTGATCCTTTTCGCAGTCTGTCCAGATTAAAGCAACTGGTAATTGGCAAGAAAACAAGGGAAGATCATCCCCAGGTAATGAATACCGCTGTTCGACTTTTTGCCGATGCAGCCAATGCAAAAACCAAACTTGAGAATGGTTTTGACCTGACAGATTATGATCAGCGTAGTCTGGATTTTGCAAAAGATTATTCCAATAAGCTGCTGGCCATTGATGTAAATATAGAAATCAACGAAATGCTTGATACCGG